>DATFHE010000079.1:0-16312 GCA_035248745.1 Anaerolineales bacterium
TCGGAGGATGCTGGTGAAACCTGGCAACTGCATACTCGTCTGGGTCCACAGTATTCCATAGACGATCTTTTTGTAGATTCTGAAGACCAGATGTATGCGCAGGTCAGTTTTATGCAATATGGTTTCCAGCTATTTCTTTCCGAGGATGGTAAGCAGTGGAAGACCACGTAACGACCCCCTGGCTTTTGTCCTCTCCGCCTCGGGAAAGCAGATCAGCTATGCTCATTGATTTACGAACGAGTATAGCGGGCGATGCAGACTTTCTTTATTCCGTCTATGCCAGCACACGCACTGATGAAATGGCTCGTGTAGATTGGGACACGGAGCAAAAGGAGGAATTTCTGCGAATGCAATTCAGCGCTCAGTCTCAGTTCTACATTGAAAATTATCCGGGTGCAGAATTTCAAATAATCACACTGAATGATCAACCTGTTGGTCGTCTCTATGTTCATAGAAGAAAAGATGAGATCCGTATCATGGATATTGGTTTGCTGCCCGAGTCTCGCAACTTGGGCATTGGTTCAGCCCTGCTGCAAGATATTCTGGAGCAGGGAAAAAGCCTGAATTTGCCTGTAACCATCCATGTGGAACAATTCAACCCCGCCCTGCGCTTGTATAAGCGTATGGGATTTCGTCAAAAGGAAGATAAGGGCGTGTATTTGTTGATGGAATGGTCACCTGAAACCAAGGAGCAATCTAAGCATGGCTAAAGCGTTACAAAGCATAGATTTCCAATCACAGCTTGATCAACTATTTTGTATTCATCTGGATGATGCCACAAAGATAGGCTTGCAATTGATCAGTGTGACAGAACTAAGTACGGCACGATCCGGGTTCCGAGATCCGTTTTCCCTTCACTTTCTTGGACCCGTTAGCCAGCAATATCTACCGCAGCACACCTACCCGATGGTGAATGAAACGCTGGGAACGTTCGATATCTTTATCGTTCCGCTTGGCGCAGAGGCAGGCCGCATGCGCTATGAAGCCATCTTTACATAAAAGGAGAAAAAATGGCTGAACCTTTTCTATCAGAAATCAGAATCATGTCGTTTGTCTTTGCCCCCAAAGGCTGGGCGCTGTGTAATGGACAATTACTGCCCATTAACCAGAACCAGGCGCTCTTTTCGTTGCTGGGTACGACCTTCGGTGGCGATGGGCGCGTAAATTTTGCTCTGCCCAACCTGCAGGGACGTACTCCTATTCACGTAGGTAGCGGGCATACATGGGGGGAACAAGGCGGTGAGCAGGTACACACACTCTCAATTGCTGAGTTGCCAACTCACACCCATTTCCTTAATGGGACAAACAATACTTCAGCGAATACGCCCGCGAATACTACTGTATTGGCCAAGTCTGCTCCACAGGCAGTATATGGAGCGCCCGCTGGCCTCGCCGCAATGGATGTAAGAAGCATCGGCACTACGGGCGGCTCACAAGCGCACTTGAATATGCAGCCTTTCCTGGTTTTGAGCTTTTGTATTGCCCTACAAGGCATCTTCCCCAGTCCGAGCTAAAGGAGAACAAGATGGCACAACCTTATGTTGGTGAAATCAGGATGTTTGCAGGCAACTTTGCGCCCGCCGGGTGGATGTTCTGTGAAGGACAATTAATTCCGATTTCGGAAAATGAAACGCTCTTCCAGTTGATTGGCACGACGTACGGTGGAGACGGTCAAAGTACATTTGCATTACCAGACCTGCGAGGGCGGATCCCGCTCCATCAGGGGAACAGCTTCATCCTGGCTGAGACCGGCGGGGCTGAGGAGATCACCTTAACAGTCAACCAGATCCCTGTGCATACACATCTATTAATTGGTTCGCAGAACACTGCCTCTTCCACTGATCCCACTGGCAATGTAGCAGCTCGCGTGACGGCTGCAGCAGTTTTTCCGTATGGCACAGATGCCCCTTTGCAGCCACTTTCGCCTCAGGCGGTCTCACCCACCGGGGGGAGCCAGCCACACAACAATTTCCAGCCTTATCTGTGTATTGACTTCATTATTTCACTCTTTGGGATTTTTCCATCACCCACGTAATGTGCGACATCAGCTAAATCACAGATGAGCACCACGATCAATAACGTCCAATACTATTTATGGCTATTTTCATCTCAGGAAACCTCCGCCGACCAAGGAGTCAATATGGCAGACCCGTTTGTTGCTGAAATTCGCATCTTCCCGTTCAATTTTGCGCCGAAAGGCTGGGCGTGGTGTGACGGACAGCTATTACCGATTTCGCAAAATACTGCGTTATTTTCATTACTTGGCACCACCTATGGTGGTGATGGAAAATCCAGCTTTGCCCTTCCCGATTTACAAGGGCGTGCACCGATGCATCCCGGACAGGGTCCAGGCCTTTCGTTGCATAATCTGGGGGAAAGCGATGGATCTGAGACGGTGACACTGCTTGAGTCGGAGATCCCGGCACATTCCCACGGAATGTCCGTGTCGTCACAGCTCGGTTTAGAAAACACCGCTACAGGACAGCTTTTTGCAATGGGTGATGGTATTAATCTTTACGGACCTGCAAATTCTCTTAATTCAATGTCAGGACAGGCTCTTGCATTGGCTGGAGGCGACCAGCCCCACAATAACCTGCAGCCTTACCTGACGTTCTTTTTCTGTATCGCACTGCAGGGTGTTTTCCCGCCACGCGGATAAATTCTATTTGGTCCATCTGGCACACCTATCCTTCGGTGTGCCAGACGCATTTTTCTTTTATTGTTTTTACTAAAGCATTTCAAAGTGAACCAGTACGATATTGCACCAACACACGGGTGGTTCATTTCATAAAAGTTATTTAGGAACTTTCAAATGTCATTTTCATATAACTTCAACAAAAAGATTACACCTGATGGTGTGTTCCCTCGATTAAGAATACGCGCCTCGCGCGCAGTCTTTTCGCTGCTAATCGCTTTGCTCGCAGCCATTGGGACCCATCTTATAGTTCGTGCCGCGCCGACGATTCTTGCAACGATGACCGCCGCCTTTATTGACGGCGATGGGGATGGAAAAGCTGATCCCGGTGAGACGATCGAGTACACCTCGGTTATTCACAATAGCGGCGCAGACCCTGCCACTGGAATTACCTTTGCCGACGTCCTCGACTTAAATACCACGCTTGTCGCGGGTTCGGTCAATGTTTCTCCATTGGCTGGGGATGACAGCTATGACGCTATCGGCAATACCCTGTTGGACGTTGGCATGGGTTTACCTGACCCGGCAGCGCATGTCACAAACTCAGCCATCGACAGTCTGTTTGATAACGATACAGAGTTCTTGGGCGATAACTTTATGCTCCTATCGGTCGAAGCAGATACCACAGCCCCGTTCACAACCGCGACCGAACAGGGTGGCACAGTGGCAGTGGAAGCTGACGGCAACTTCTCCTATACCCCTCCGGTTGATTTCACGGGCACGGATCACTTTGATTATGTCATCACCGATGATGGTGCGGCTGGAAGCGATGCACTGACTGGCGCAGGCCGAGTCACGATCAACGTGAGCCATATGGTCTGGTACGTTAAGAATGACGCGGCGGCAGGCGGACTTGGTCGTTCAACAGATCCGTTTGATACGTTGTCCGAGGCGCAGGCTGCTTCGGCAGCAAACGAGACGATCTACGTGTTCCAGGGTAACGGTACACCAACCGGGCAGAATGCGGGTATCGTCCTCCAGAGTGGACAGCGCCTTATCGGCGAGGGCGTGGCGCTCACAGTTCCGGTCAGTGTCAACGGCGGCGCGAACCCAACAACATTGCGAGCTGCAGGTTCCCAACCGCAGATTGACAACCTCAGCGGCTTCGGTGTCTCTGTTCCCGATATTAGTAATGCTCAGGTTTTTGGGTTGAACATTGCGGGCAGCACGAATGCGGTCAATGTCACCACGACCGCCGCAAACAGCGGCAGTTTCGAGCTTGCCAACAATACGATCCGTTCCGCGGGCGCGAACGGTATTGATGTGAACGGCGGAGGCAGTGGCACGCTGACAGTTAATCTTCATGATAATACGGTTACAGCAACGGGGAATGGCATAGATATTCAACGTACGGCAGGGAATGTTACGATCACAGCCTTTGATGACAATATAATCATGGGAAATACCGCTGGTACTGGTATTAGTATTGTGGGTACCGGTGCAACGATTCTGTTTGACGCCAACCCCGGCACAGCAGCCTTTGACACAGTCTTAGGCGGCACGACAGTCATTGGGCAGTTCGGCAATGGTGTGGGACTATCTGGTCTGGTGATGAATAACATTCGCGGCGATCTGAGTTTCACCGATTTAGATATTTATTCTGACGGCGGGGTTGCCTTATACATCAATGGTACGACCCCCAATTTTGTAGTCTCGGGCACAGGCACACGAGTTACAGCGAATACAAATACAGTTACTCTCTCCGCTACTGGTGGACCAGCGCTTGACGTTCAGCAGGCAAATATCAATTTCGCACTGACTTCCTTATCAAGTACAAATAGTCCCACAACCGGCGTTTCCTTTTTGACGGTGGGTGGCACATTCTCGGCGCCATCTGGCAGCACGATCACAAACGCCACCGGGACAGATTTCTTCCTCAATGGTAACAACAACGCCAATGCAAATGTTAGTATTAGCTACGGCGGAACAATTACCGATGATGTGGGCGCACTTGTCCAAATTCAAAATGTGACGGCCACCAGTACACACTCTTTTACGGGCGCTATTACCGATAGCAATGACGGTGATGGCAGTGGCATCTCCTTGACGAACAACACCGGAGCGACTATTACCTTTTCAGGCGGATTGTTGCTCTCCACCGGCACAAACGGGGCTTTCACTGCCACGGGCGGAGGCACTGTCAATGTATGTGACGAGAATCCATGCAACTCGGTATCCACAGGTGCACTGGTCAACACATTGACAACCTCGACTGGCACAGCACTCAATGTCACCAATACCAACATCGGCGCGAATAACCTTGAATTTCGTAGTATCTCATCAAATGGTGCCCCAAGCGGTATTCTTCTCAATACCACTGGCTCAACAGGCAGGCTGCTTGTCAAGGGCAATGGCGGAACCTGCTCGTCTGCCGTCACTTGTACGGGGGGCGCAATTCAGAACTCGACCAGCTATGGTATTTCGCTCACAAGCACCGTCAGTCCATCGTTCACACGAATCGCCATTCAGAATGCCGCGCGGAGCGGTATTGATGGGCAACAAGTAACTAACTTCACCCTGGATAACAGTTTCATTGACAACGTTGGTACGGCGGCACTTGGTCAGTACGAGGAAAGCAATATTGCTTTCAATGATGGTGGTGCATTCAACAGTATTGCCCTGAGTGGCACAGTGTCGATCACTAATAACGCCCTGACAAACGCTCGTCGTCACGGCATTGACATCGAAAATGGCAATGGCACCATCAGCAACCTCACTATCTCGAACAACATTCTGACGAGTTCCACAAACGCATCGGCCTCGCTGGGTACGGCAATTCTTGCTTTGATACAGGGATCAACCTCGACGACAGCGCACCTGACGACAGGGACGATCAGTGGCAACACCATCAGTAACTTCCCAAGCGGCGAAGGGATTGCGATCCTGGGCGGGAGCGGAAACTCATCCAATAACACTTTGTCAACCCTGGGTGCTAACGGTACGCCTATTAACATTACAAACAATACCATCTCCGGTCAGTCGGCGGCTGCCTCACATCTGGGGTCGAATGCCATCCGCGCAAGTATGAACAGCCAGGTCGGCGTCATGAACTTCAATATATCCTGCAACGGAAATACCTCCGCAGGATGTACAGCCACGGGTCCCATTACGAACATTCAGGGGCAAGGCATCAGCGTTTTCGCGGGTGGCAGTATTACCGGCACAACGACCGTTAACAATAATGTAATCGTCGCTAACCAGACGCTTGGCGCTGGCACGCAGGGGATGGCAGTTCAAGTCGATGACGGCCCGGCAGCGCTCAATACATCGGCTGCCGATTACAACTTTATCATTACGAATAACAACGTCTCTAACTACGAAGGCTCTGGAATTCGTGCCATTGTGCGTGTGTCGCTGGGGAAGATGGATGTCACTATTCAAAACAATACTATCGGCACGCCGATTTTGACAAATCGCAACGGCATCCGCGTCGATGCCGGACTCAGTGCTCCTGGAGATACAACGCTCTGTTTGAATATCAGCGGCAATACGAGCGATGGGAGTGGTGTGAACCAGGGCATTGGCATCCGCAAGCAGGGAACGGATGCCACGGTGCATGAGTTCGGCATTGTGGGTCTGTCACCTTCACCGACCACAGGAGCAAACGCGGCTGCAAATATCGCTACGGACAATCCAGCGGGCGGCGGAGTGGATATTCTCTCCGGAGACAACTTTGTGAATTGCGCTGCCACAGCAATGCTGCCAGATAGCAATTTAGTTGTCAAACAGAGTCAGCCAGAGAGCAGCCCAGTGTCTCTCGCTTCAGCACACAGCACAAGCCCGGATTCCGCAAATACATTCAATGCATCATTTGCTTCCTGGAAACTGTCCGAACAAGCCTCAGAGAATAATTTGTCCCATACAGTAGCCAAGGCTTCGACTGCTTCTGGCGGGAAACCACTCTTCACTGTACAGCCTGTACCGGCCTTCTCTGGCGAGACTGTTAGTGTCCCAGCCTTCAACTTGCCTGCTGGCAAGAGTATCACAATCAAGTTCCGTGTGACTGTGGATCCCTTGGATCCTGGTGAGCTCAGAACTCTGATTTCGAATCAAGGGACCATCACCGGAAGTAACTTCTCGAATGTGCTGACAGATGACCCATCGGCAGGAGGTGGGAACGATCCAACTATCATACCTGTCGATCGACCTGATACAACAGCCACTTCCATCAATCGAACCGTTTCATCTCCGACCAATACGGCTTCCGTTTCATGGACTGTTACCTTCGCTGATGCCGTCTCTGGCTTGACAAACAGCAACTTTACCCTAGTAAATAGTGGGCTGGCTGGTTCGCCTGTAATCACGGGTGTGACTACTGTGGGGACTGCGCCCGCCACCCAGTGGACGGTCACAGCCAGCACTGGTATAGGTGAAGGCTCACTCGGCTTGAACCTCACAAACGATACTGGACTCTCTCAGGATGTGACCAATCTCACCTTTACGAGTCAGGTCTATTCCATTGATAGAACCCCACCAACGGTGACGATAAGCTCTGCAGCGCCGAATTCAACTAACACATCGCCCATTCCTGTCACTGTACAGTTCAGCGAAATGGTCAACAACTTTATCGCAGCCGACATCGTTGCGAGCAATGCAACCATAGATAATTTCATCGCAGTGGATGGCGACACTTACACGTTTGACCTCACGCCAACCGGACAGGGACTCGTCACCGCCAACATCGGAGCAGGTGTGGCGATAGACGCGGCGGGCAACAGCAATGCTTCTGTGGCACAGCTCAGTCGTACCTTTGATTCAATCGCACCGACAGTGACAATGAGTTCGGCTACATCCGATCCAACCAATGCCAACCCAATCCAGGTGACCGCACAGTTCAGTGAAACGGTCGACAACTTTATCGCAACCGATATCGTCGCGGGCAACGCAACCATCGAGAATTTCATCGCAGTGGACGGCGACACATACACGTTCGATCTAACGCCCAGTACACCGGGGCTGGTCACCGCTGATATTGCGGCAGACATGGCACAGGACGGCACCGGCAATGGCAACAGTGCTGCCACTCAGTTCAGCCGCATCTTCGATAACAATGCACCGACAGTGACGATAACATCCGCTGCACCAGATCCCACAAACACTTCTCCCATTTCGGTAACAGCTCAGTTTAGTGAGAACGTGACCGGATTCGATATCAGTGATATCGCCGCGAGCAATGCGACAGTAAGTAACTTTATCGTGGTCGATGGCGACACCTACGCCTTTGAGCTAACGCCCAGTGGTCAGGGGCTGCTGACGGCTGGTATTGCCATCGGGGCAGCACAGGACAGCAGCGGCAACACCAACAGTGCTGCGACTCAATTCAGCCGCACCTTCGACAGCGACGCACCGACCGTAACGATGACATCCGCAGCGCCAGATCCCACAAACGCCTCTCCAATATTGGTTACTGTCCAATTCAGCGAGGATGTGACTGGCTTCATCGCGAGTGACATAGTAGTAAACAACGCCACGCTTGGTAACTTCACTACTGTGGATGGCGACACCTACACCTTTGAGCTGGCACCTGTTGGCAGTGGACTGGTTACAGCCGACATCGCGAGTGGCATAGCAACCGATGGCGCCAACTTTAATAGCGCTGCGTCTCCATTCAGCCGTATGTTCGACAGCGCCTCGCCGACTGTCACATTAACGTCTACTGCGCCTGATTTCACAAACACATCACCTATCCCCGTAACTGTCCAGTTTAGTGAAAATGTGACCGGTTTTAATACGGGCGATATTACACCTGATAACGCTGCAATAAGTAATTTCAACGCGGTGGATGGTGATACCTATACCTTCGACCTGACCCCCATCGCTGATGGACTGGTTACCGCCAATATTGCGGCCGGCGTTGCTCAGGATGGCAGTGGAAATGGTAATAGCTCTGCCTCTCCGTTCAGCCGTACCGTCGACACCCTTGCGCCGTCTGTGACCATCAATCAGGCATCCGGACAGGTTGATCCTACAAGCACCAGCTCGATCAACTTTACGGTCATTTTCAGCGAGCCGGTCACAGGCTTTGCCACCAGCGACGTAGACTTGAGCATGAGCACAGCCACAGGGACTCTGACCGGCACCATCAGCGGAGGTCCAACAACCTATAACGTTGCCGTGACCGGTATGACTGGCGATGGAATGGTGATTGCCAGTATCGCAGCTGGCGCAGCGACAGACGGTGCCAACATCAATAGCACCGCCACTAGTTCAGACAATCGTGTCCTCTATGTGGCCAATCCAACGGAACATTACATAGCCGGAAATGTGGGGCTGGGTGGTGTAGTGCTGAGCTACACGGATGTCACAGCCAAAACAGCTATTTCGCGGGCCGATGGGAGTTACTCCTTCTCTGTATCCTTTAACTGGACGGGCACAGTTACGCCAAGCCATGCTTGTTACACCTTTGGTCCGGTCGATCAGAGTTATAGCAACGTATTTACCGATCAAACCGCTCAAGATTACACGCCAACCTTCAATAGTGCATCTGCTTGCGCTGACATCGACGTTTCGATTGCGGGCGTAGACCAAGGCCAGTACGTTCTTTCTGCCCAGGAAAGCACTCAGATGAATGTTGCCGGGTTGAACAGTGGTCTGGTGAAGATTGAAAGCACAGGTGCCCAGCCGACGATTGGGGCGGAGCAGGTAATCTATAAAGTAAAGGGCACGAACGTCAGTTTCTCCGAGATGACGGGATTGCCAGATAGCGAACTGGATAATACCTACTGGTTGCCCTGGTACAACAATGTAGATTTGGATACACAACTAAGATTCGGGAATGTCAGCAGTTCGACCGCCACAGTGCATGTCTTCATCGGCAATGTTGAAATGCAAGGCAGTCCCTTCACACTGCTCTCTAATCAGAGTACACGGGTGAGCTTTCCAGAAATCAATGAAGGACCAGTGAAGATCGAAAGCGATCAAAACATTGTAGTAGCCGAGCGCGTGATCTATAAGGTCAAGGGCCTCCAGACCAGCTTCTCAGAAATGATGGCGCTGCCGGACAGTCAATTGGACACTACCTACTGGCTGCCCTGGTACAACAATATAGACCTGGATACCCAGCTGCGCATCGCGAACGTCACCAACCAGCCCGCATTGATACATGTCTTCATCGCTGGTCAGGAAATGGAAGGGAGTCCATTCAGCCTGGCTCCAGGAGAGGGCACACGGGTGAGCTTCCCGGGAGTCAATAATGGCCCGGTGAAGATCGAGAGCAATCAAACTATTGTGGCAGCCGAGCGTGTGATCTACAAGGTCAGGAGGATCCAGACCAGCTTCTCAGAGATGATGGCACTGCCAGACAATCAGGTTGGCACCGCCTACTGGTTCCCGCGGTACAACAATACTGATCTGGATACCCAGTTACGTCTGGCAAACGTCAGCAGTTTGACAGCCACAGTGCGCGTGTATGTCGGCGGGATAGAGATGACCAGTAGTCCCTTTACCTTGCTTCCCAATCAAAGCATACGAGTAAGTTTCTTCGGGGTAAATAGCGGTCCAGTGAAGATCGAGAGTGATCGAAACATCGTGACGGCAGAACGCCTCATTTATGAGGCCAATGGCATACCTACAAGTTATTCAGAGATCATGGGGTTGCCGGAGAATCTGCTGAATGCGATCTACTGGTTCCCCTGGTATAACAACGTCGACTTGGATACACGACTTCGCTTCGTTGTGCCGTAATGTACATCGACGTGTGAAAGACATCCATACAGGGCAGCGGGCGTCCGCTGCCCTGTATGGATTCACCAGCAAAGTGGCTAAGGCGTAATGAATGGGAGGGTGCTCAGACAAGTGCACACCGACTGTCTGCCCCCGCTTATAATTACGTCTTGGATATGATCCTCTTGAAGAATTTAAAAGAAGGAATAAAAGAGAAAGCATCACAGCTGGGGTTCCTCCTGTCTGGCGTAACCACGCCTGAGCCGCCTCCTCACTACTCTACCTTCGAACGCTGGCTTGCACAGGGGCGTCATGGCACAATGGACTATCTCGCCACAGAACGTTCCCGCCTCCGCCGCGCGGACCCGCGTGAGATC
Organism: Anaerolineales bacterium; assembly: GCA_035248745.1. Lineage (GTDB taxonomy): Bacteria > Chloroflexota > Anaerolineae > Anaerolineales > Villigracilaceae > Defluviilinea. The sequence goes on from DATFHE010000079.1 coordinate 10,735, forward strand.
CTGCCGGAGTGCAAATCTGTTCTGGTGCTGGCAACACCCTACTCGCCTCCATCTACAGAAATGCAAGCGAATGAGGGTAGGGTCGCTGCCTACGCCCGGGGCGCGGACTATCACGATGTCCTGCCCCTCCGCATGAAAGAGCTCGTTCAGTTTATCGAAGAGCAGGTAGGCAGCCCCGTCCGGAATCGCTGGTACACCGATACTGGTCCCCTCCTCGAACGGGACCTCGCCCAGCGCGCCGGCATTGGCTGGATCGGTAAGAACACCTGTCTCATCCATCCCAGGCATGGTTCCTACTTTCTGCTTTCCGAGATTCTTCTCGACCTCGACCTCGAGCCTGATCTGCCCTTCGTTGCCGACCACTGCGGCACCTGCACGCGCTGCATCGATGCCTGCCCCACAGACTGCATTCTCCCCGACCGCACCATCGACGCGACCCGCTGTATTTCCTATCTTACGATTGAATTGAAAGATGACATGCCTGTTGAACTGCGCGACAAAATCGGGAATTGGGTGTTTGGCTGCGACATCTGCCAGATGGTCTGCCCCTGGAATCGATTCGCTGAGGAAGGGGACCCTGCTTTCGGGGGCGAGAACCCTGCCGGACCACTGAACGGGGATTTATCCCTCTCAGCACAGGAATTTAATCAGCGCTTCAAAGGGACGCCGGTCAAACGCGCCAAACGGCGCGGGTACCTGCGCAATGTAGCAGTCGCCCTTGGGAATACAGGTGATATGCAGGCATTACCTGTTTTGCAGAATGCACTACGTGATGAAGAGCCACTGGTGCGAGAACACGCCCGATGGGCTATAGAGAAGATTCGTCAACGTGCAGGAATGACCTGTCCTGATAAAACAGGAAAGTTAAATGAACAATCCTAAAGGGTCACCCCTGCTGATCGCCACGAACAATAAAGGCAAGATCAAAGAACTGCAAGCCCTGCTGCAAGATACAGGGATCGAGCTCGTCACGCCTGCGCAAACCCACCTTGATCTGGATGTCGTGGAAGATGGACAGACCTATGCCGAGAACGCGACGAAGAAAGCCATCGCCTTCGCCCATGCCAGCGGACTGATCTCTCTCGCAGACGACTCAGGGCTGGAAGTGGACGCGCTGGATGGCGCGCCGGGGTTGTACTCTGCCCGCTATGGTTCGACCGACGGACAAAAGCTCTCCGATGCGGAACGCCGCGCGTTCCTGATAAAAAACCTTCAAGATAAACCCCGCCCCTGGACGGCGCGCTTCCATGCCACTATCGCGGTGGCGGTTCCAAATGGCAAAACCCATCTTGCCGAAGGGTTTTGCGAAGGCGAGATCATCCCCGAAGAACGCGGCACGGGCGGGTTTGGGTATGATCCTGTTTTTCTACTAACCGAGTTGGGGAAAACCATGGCAGAACTCTCCATGGAAGAAAAAAACCGCCTGAGCCATCGGGCGCAGGCGGTGATAAATGCAAAGAAGATTTTGGCACAAATATGGAGGCGTGCCGATTAATTTGTCTACATCTTCCCGTGATGCAAACGATCTGCTGCTTCCTCGCTGAGCGGGATATAGACCTGGATGCGCGTCCCTTTCCCCGGTGCGGAGTCGATATTGAGCAAGCCATTGACTAACTCCGTGCGCTCGCGCAGGTTGACCATCCCCAGACTCCCGCGCTTGTCGTAGTTTTTGTTGACGGCTTCCACGTCGAAACCCAGCCCGTCATCCTCAATCTCCAGTAACGCAATCTCTTTTTCGAACGGGCGGAGCCTCACCCAGATGAGGGTAGCATTGGCGTGTTTGCGGGCATTGTTGGTTGCTTCCTCGATGATATAAAAGATCACGCCCTGCTTGCCCATTTCCATATCATTAAGAGTACCATCGTCCACGTTGATGATTACATTTTGCGAAAACGTTTCGCGCATCTTCTCTGCCATCGCCTGGAGAGCTGCGTTCAACCCCTGTGACTCGAGGATCAGCGGACGCAGGGTGAACAGCATGTGGCGGATCTCTTTCGTCGTGCGGTGCGCCAGTTCTTCGATCTTGACCAGCTCGTTGGTCGCATCATTGACATCCTTCGCCATCATACGGCGCGCCAGGTTCACACGCATCGCCATGGCTGCCACAGACTGCGTGGGGCCATCATGCAGGTCACGTGCCAGCTTCTTGCGTGCTTCCTCCTGCACTTCGATCATCCGTTCCTTTTCCTCGACCAGGTCTTGATACAAGCGCGCGTTCTGGATGGCGATCACTGCCTGGCGGCCTATGATATCGAGCAGATCGCAGCGTTCCTTTGTGAAGTACGTAGGATCCGGATGGGCGAAGAGCATCGCGCCGTAGACATTAAACCCGCTCCGCAGGGGAAAACAATACGCCGAGGAGCAGGAACGCAAAGCGATGATGCGACCCAGTTCAGGATCGTAGCCGATATCGGTGGTCAGAACGGTTTCGCCTCCATCCAGTAATTTCTTGAGGATGCCTTCCTTGCCCTCCAGGTGGATGCGCAAATCGGCGTTCGTGAAGCGGCGCGCCGAACCAATGCGCAGCTGGTTCTCGCGAAATAAAAAGACCGCACTCACGATCCGCTCTTCCTGGTCCGGTTCGTCGGGGTCGGGGTTCGGATTCAACGCGGTATACGCCAGGTCCAGCGCCGAATCGAGCACCCGCCGGTAGCTCAGCGTCGCCGTCAGCGTGGAACTCAATTCATAGATCGCTCGCAGGCGTTCGCTCTCCATACGCCGCTGGCGTGCCTCCACATCCAGCTTTGTTTGCCGGGAGGTGCGTAAACGCCGCATCACGAAACGGCCGCCGATCCCGGCGATCAGACCCGCCAGCAAAGTCATGCCGATCTCGCGCAACCAGGTAAAATCGCTGTAAAAGACCCCTTCTCCAATGACAGTCTGCCAGATCGCAAATAAGGGCGCCACTATGAACGCCCCCAGGGCTTCAAAATACACGGCGCCGGTCAGGATGGGAATCAGCCCGATCCAGCTCGGCGTGCTGCCGACCCGGCTTTGCAACCAGAAAAATGCCGCCGCCAGCAGGACATCGATCGTGAGGACGATCTGCCGGTGGAAAAAACGTGCCCTGACGCTGAACACCGCCAGCAAGCTCATGATCGTGTTCCAGATAAAAACAGCAGTCAGGGGCCAGAACGGAATCGTGTTCAGCTCGTCTCGTAGAGCCAGGGCAATGACCAGGCTGGCTAAGACCATCCAGCGCAGGGTGGCAGCAAACCAGTCAGCAATATACGGAGTTTCAAAGCGGCGCATGGGATAATGATACTCGAAAACGATTGCAAAAAATCCCGCCTGTGCTTACAGAACGATTCGTCTTTACACCTTGTAACCCATTCGTTCCAGATAAGGGCCCAGTATTTCATTCAGGATCGCCTGCTCTTCCACGGTGTAGACTTCGCGGAATCGCCCAATCTGGCCCTTATTGAAATGGAGCCCCTTCTGCCCCTCGGCTGCCTCCGGGCGATAGGCAGCGATCACACTCTGCACATCGGGCTTGCTGCCATCTAACTTAAGGAAGTTAACCAGACGCGCGACCTCCTGATCATAATTTGTAAGCATGTCTTCGTAACGGGCAATCAGAACATCTTTCTCCTGTGTCCACTTTTCCCAGATACGGACATAGTTCAAAGTAAATTCCACGCTTTTTTGAAAGCCAGTCAGGTGAGAAAAAGCGTTGGGACGACCCTTTGCTAAGGCACGCTGACCATACTCGTAGGCAGAGAGCACGGTATCGCGCGGATCGCGATAAATATAGGTAATTCGGAGCAAGCCTACCCGTTGCAAAAGCCGTGAAGCGAAGGTCGGTGCCGCGTGCGCTTTGATGACAAAGGTGTTCCCCATTAACGCCGGCACAGTGACCAGCGCCAGCCGCCGCGCCGACAGCACACCAATGTTGAAATTCACTTCCGTCAAAAAGCGCTGCAGGCGATACCGTTCCCGGATCTCACGCGCATCGGTCGCGCCTGCAGTTTTCATCAGGTCGTGGATCAGGTTGTAATGCCAGCCTGACCCCGCACGCGGCATACCTACGGAGAGTACAATCATTGTGGCTCCAATCCCTCAACTGCCGTCCGTGGAAGAGCACCGGGAGCAGATGAAAGCGATGGTGTTTCCAACTCTGATTCTCTTACGAAGGTAGTCATCCCCACAATGATACCGAAGTTGATCCAGAGATTGGGAGTTGCGAACGAGTCCTGTGTAATGTTGTAGAAAGCAATCGCAAACCAGGAGAAGAGTCCCGCGATGCCAAGGTAGCGGCCCAAAGGCGTCCCGGACTGTAAGGCTCGCAGCGAGTCGCCAAGTACGCAAAACAGAAAGGCAATAAAAACAAACAACCCGATCAGGCCCGTCTCCGCCAGCAGACGCACGTACATGTTTTTAGGGTTTGGGTACAAACGACTTTCAGGACTTAATTGTCGGGCGATCTCTGGTACAGTGGTCAGCGCCCAGTCTGGCAGGTGGTCATAGATATAGAATCCACTCGCGCCCGGCCCTACACCTATGATCGGGCTCTCATTATACGCGCCTAAGGCACCGAACGTATAGGCTGCGCGTGCCCCCGCCGAATTTTCGATGATGAAATCCTCCACACTATCCGCCCGGGTATTGAACAGGCGGGTGATGTATCCCTTCTGGCTTAAGAACAGCCCCGCGCTGATCATCCCACCGACCAGTAGGATAACGACACCCAGGCGCAAGAGCCAGTTTTCACCGCGTCGAAAACCCGCAACAAACCATCTCCAGGCAGCGCGAAGCTCTGTACGGGCGACAAAGAGAAGCGTCAGGAGGGATGCCCCGACGGCGGTCAGCAATCCCCCGCGCGAAAACGTCGACAGCAACAATAGCAGAGCGAAACCCAATAAGATCGCCTCAAGCCATTTGAAGCGCGTAACCCGCACGCGGGTCAGCAGGGAAGCACACAGCCAAGGCAAATAAATGGTCGCAATTTGTCCGGCGAGCCAGGCAGGCTCGTACGCCATCCCGGACACACGATTTGTCCTCACCAGTTCTCGCATGGAGAACGCAAGCTGCCAGTGAGTCACTGTCACTTTCTTGAGCAGCAGCGTATAAAAGGAGAGCGCCTGGACTCCACTCCAGAATACGTCTAACATGAAACCAGCGAGCAGCCACCGGATGGAAAACCGTACATCCTCTTCCGTACGATTCATCCACACAGCCGAGACAAAGAAGGACAGCCCGATCAACACCGTAACCCAGGCACGGAAGACGCGCCCGGTGTACTCAAACCCCCGCATGGACAGTGGATCCATCAGGAGCCCGAATCCTGTCGCGGTGAGCGCCAGCAATACGAATGCCAGGAGTGGAGTTAAAGTGCCGGCGCGCGGAAACGACTCTTTTCTTTGCATAAGCTGAAACACCAGAAGCGGAAGCAAAAATGCAATTGGATAAAGCGATAATGGGCGGACGTACGTGCTGTCTCCTAAAAATGGAAAATAACGAAAACTTGTGACCGGCAGCGTAAACAACGCGGCACCCCACAAAACGCGGGAGAGGTTCACTCCGGTGATCGAGGAATGCACGCCGGTTGTCATGTAGGCCTGCTAAGAAAAAGTACAAC
>DATFHE010000080.1:0-3216 GCA_035248745.1 Anaerolineales bacterium
CTTACAGGGAATGATTTACAGATGTCAATATTTGGTTCTTGATACTCGAATCACGATTTCGCTTTCATCCCCTGCCCCAGCAGGACGATGATCGCGCCTACAACAACTACACCAACAATCCCGGCAAGGATCGTCGAGAGAGCTGTTTCTCCCAGAAAGGGTAATGTGTAATCCGGGATGATCTGATACGGTGCGGAAGCGCCCTGGCTCAGGAAGCCGAGGTCTCCTGCCACGCGCTCCAGCCCATCCGGGTTCGTGGAGGCGAGTGGGGAGAGCAGGACGACTACCAGAGAAACCAAGACGCCTGCTATTACCCAGCCGCGACTCCCTTTGGCAGATTCTGAAGTCGAACCGAGCAGATCAGGGCGCGTTTGAAGGATGAAGGTCAACGCGGCGACCGTGATCAACGCCTCGCCCAACCCAATCAGTGCATGAACACCCAGCATCGCCGGAATAACAACCTGCAGCTGCGACGTGCCACTCAGCCATAATTGCAGCGCTGTAAGTAACGCACCTGCCATTACAGAGAGCCAGGCGGCAACCCCTGCAACTGTCAGCTTAAGGGTGCGGTTTCCATTGGAAACTCCGCGATACAAACCATACCCAATCGCAGCCGTAATTAATCCCATGTTGAGGATATTCGCGCCCATCACTAATAGACCGCCATCCTGAAACAGTAGCGCCTGCACCGCGATGACGGCGGTCATCACCAGCATCCCAGCCCACGGACCCAGAGTGATTGCCGCCAGGGCGCCGCCTAGAAGGTGACCCGATGTGCCGCCCGCAACCGGAAAGTTAATCATCTGCGCGGCGAAGATAAATGCCGCCATCACGCCCATCAGCGGGATCTGTCTCTCGCCCATCGACTTATTCGAGCGCGAGACGGCAACGCTGATCGTGATGGCAGAGACCACCCAACAGATGATGGAGATAGTCAGGGTTAGAAATCCATCGGGGATATGTAGAGGTTCAGGTGAATATAACATGTTCGATCTCCTTATCTACATTTATTGACATCGCGGACAGACACCGAAAAAGGTCATATGACTATCAATACGCACATAACCGCTGTCCGATTCCAATTTATAGTAAAGATGTTGGATCAGCGCGTGGTCTAGCTGGAGTTCATCGCCGCAGCTTCGGCAGACGATATGATGATGATCATTTCCAGCAATTTCATACATGAAGTGCCCATTACCCTTCTGAGAAGGGCGCGCCAAACCATTCTCTGCCAGAAACTCAAGCGTGCGATAGACGGTTGGTTCGGTGAGGCTCGGCAGTTCCTGCTTTGCCTGCCTGTATATTTCCCGCGGCGAAAGATGCGTCCCCGCATGGCGCAGAGTATGTAGAATCGCCAGACGCTGAGACGTCATCCGAAAGCCGCGAGCGCGGAGTTGAGAAGCATATTCTGAAGTACAGGACATGGGAAACCTTATTGCAAGTTATTACAATAGCTTTAATACAGTATACAATAGAAGGCGGTTTCTTACCGAAGGAAAATTAGGAAGTTCTGAGAAATCAAAATGCCTTGTGCATAAGGCTCTACACAAGGCGTGAATGGGAGTCATTCAGATATGTTACGGTTCCCAGAAAAACTGAATTAGAGCATAGACATAGGGCTTGCCGCTGACGTATTCGATTCCCATGACCCAGGTATGCCAGTCCATGTTGCCGTTCTCGGCTGTGCCGGGGAAATAGATGGAATAGTACTCGCCCTGATACTCCCACACCGGCTCGTAGGTCGCGCCGCCATGCATCAGTTCGTTGCAATGAAGCGTGTAGGGCTGGTTGAAGATTCGCACCAACTCTGGTACGACCACATCATGGAAAGAACCCTGCTTCATCGCGCCGCTGCCAGGCTCTGTGCCCCAGTCCACTACGAAGGTTGTTTCAAAGAGGAATTTGGCATGTTCCGGCTGGTAGGTGATGACCGTCCCATCCCGAAAGTATGCAACATCCATGCCGCGTGAAGGGCTGACAAGTGAGCTTAAGAGCTGCCCATCCGAGGTGAGGATTGCAGTCTTGAAGGAGTCGATCAGGGCTGTCACTTGCGGGTCGCCGCAAATCGTGACCGGACTTGTAGGGGCATTGCCTGTTACCGTCACGCCGGGTAGAGGAGTAAAAGCTCCCGGCGTCTGTGCTGCCGTGGGTGGCGTGCCTATGATCAAGGTAGAGGTGGGGAGGGCAAGAAACGTCGGGGTTGCGGGAGATTGTGTAGCAGGTGATACACAACTCACTAACAGAAGTAAACTGAGCAGGAATACCGGAAGAGTTTTAGGATTCATCTTCATCTCCTCTTTCTATTATATCTCTCGAGGAAAAGAAAAACGCCAGGCGGCTGATTCCTGGCGTTCTGCTCGTACCAGCTTCCATCAAGCTTCTCCAAACGCAACGACGATCATATGCTGGTTGAGCAACTGCGGCGATCCTGTGTTCTTTCCCTGTACGATCTGCCCCAGTGTGTAGCCGCCCGCGAGAGGAACGTTTTTTCCCAGAATATCCTGAACCGCATTGATCTCTGCTCCTGGATGGGATTTCAATAACATCTCCCAGGCAATATCCACCAGGACAAAAACAAAGGCAGGCTTGCTTCCCCCCAATTGTTGTAACGCCTGTTGAGCAGCTTGCTGGGCAGCCTGTTCACAGGAGGCGCGGCTGCCAACCAAAAGATAGGCATCCGCGCCATCGCGCACGGGTGCGTTCATCCGGAAACTGCCATCCGCCTCCACTCGGATCGGGGCACGAATGACGAGTTGTTCCCCCTGCTCCACGCCCAGCGGGTATAAACGTGCTAGATGGCTGAGAGGTGGAAATGCCCATTCACGTGCGGGGTATCCAAAGAGCTGGGCATACGTTTCGGAGGCAGGCCGTCCATCCAGCGTACGGAGCCAGAAGCCTCGTGAGCGAGTCACACGGAACTGGCTGCCCACGGGATTCCATCCATGCGCCACGCCGATGCCGATACGCAGGTTGCCGCGCAATAAAGCTGCTGTCAGCGCGCCTGTCCCATTTTGAGGACCGGCAATTTGATACGAATGACCGGTGTGTAGATCTCCCGAAGAGAGTCCGCCTGCCAGCGGAACAGTACCACTCGAGAGAGCGCTGCATAGTTGATCTGCATCCCCGTTGAAACCATCAGCAAAGAAAAACAGTCCACATGTATCGGTCTGGTCGGCGATTTGTCTCGAGAGCTGGGCGCCCGTCTCGCGCCCGCTC
>DATFHE010000081.1:0-3232 GCA_035248745.1 Anaerolineales bacterium
CATCGCGCAATCCGAACAAAAAATGTGTGTCCAGCCGCGCGTAATCCAACTGGGCGGGTGTGAGTGGTCTCACCGCCCAATCTGCCTTTTGATGACGTTTATCCATTTCGAACTGGAACTTCTCTGCTAACAGATTATCCAGCCCTACATATGGATACCCCAGCACGCGCGCCGCGTGCATAGTATCGAACAGATTCGAAAATTGAAAATCAAAATCACGCCGCAAACAGATAAGATCATATTCCGCGGCATGGAAAATCTTTTCGATATTTGGATCATTGAAAATAGGACGCAGTGCACTTAAGTCAGACAGAGCGAGAGGATCCAGGACATAGTCCTGAGTCGGTGTAGTAAATTGGATCAGGCAGACCCGCTCCCGGTAGGCATGTAAACTGTTTGACTCTGTATCCACTGCAAGACGGGATTGAGCAGTGAGGTCCCCCAGCATTTGTTGGAATCTGTCTGGTGTATCCACCCAGAGCGGTGGAGGAAGGACTTGATTCGTCATTGGCGGTCATTATATCCCACCTGTCGTAGTCTCGCGACCAAGAATTTTTCAACGATCTTATAATCAAATCCGAACCTATCATCCGGAGGCAGGGATGCCTGGTGTTTATTTGTCGGGCAATCGTTTCTCCATAACGATGCCATCTTCTCCATCATTGTAGTATCGCTTCCAAATATCCACAGAGCGATACCCTTCGTTTTCATAGAGCGAGATGGCAGGATCGTTGGACATACGGACGGTCAGTTTCATACGGGGCTGGTTTGTCTTTTCTTCGCAAGCGCGCAAGAGGGCGCGCCCGATCCCACGCCGCTGATAGCGCGGGTCTACGCCAATGGTGGCGACCCAGCTGACTCCTTCAGATGAGCGCGGATCTCCGGCGACAAAGCCGATCATTTCGCCGTTCTCCACTGCCTTCAATCGGATGACATCCGGCCAGGTGAGGACAGCGATCAGGTCCAGGAGGGGCCAGGCATCTTTTTCGAAACAGGCAAGCTCGAGCCGCCGCAGGGCTCCCAGGTCACGAATACTTGCAGGTTGGATTTCCATCGTGAGAAATTTTATCAATAAAAAAGAGTAGAAAGTGGTGTTCGCACCACTTTCTACTCTTCACTTCGCAGGAAATATCGTTTACTGTTTCCCGTCCCCGCCCAGGAAATTGCTCAACATACTTGTGAATTCCATCGGGAATATATATTTCGTGGATGGACTCGAACCAATGGTCTTGAGTGTCTCAAAGTATTGCAGCGTCATTGTCTTCTGGTCAACGGTCTTGGCGGCGTTGAAGATCGCTTCGAGCGCCTGCGCAAACCCTTCGGCTTTCAGCAGCTGGGATTGTCGTTCCCCTTCCGCTTGAAGAATGGTAGACTGCTTCTGTCCTTCGGCTTTGAGAATAGCAGACTGCTTTTCGCCTTCCGCCACATTGATCGCGGCTTCCCGAGTACCTGTAGACTCAGTCACAACAGCACGGCGGATGCGCTCGGCAGACATCTGCCGGTTCATCGCGTCCTGCACCTCGCGCGGCGGGATGATTTCGCGGATTTCCACGTTTGTCACCTTGACGCCCCAGCGCTCGGTCACTTCATCGAGACGGGTGCGGAGCATGTTGTTGATATGTTCGCGCTCCGAAAGAACATCATCGAGAGGAATACCACCGATGACCGCCCGTAATGTTGTCGCCGCGATACCAGCCGCCGCCGACTCGAAGTTCCCTACCTGCAACACCGACTCTGCAGGGTCGAGGACTTTGTAATACCAGAGGAAGTCAATCGAGATCGGAGCGTTGTCCTTGGTAATCGACGTCTGGTGGGGCACTTCACGCACCTGCTCACGCAGATCTACTTTTACGGCGCGATCGATAACCGGCACCAGCAGCACAATGCCAGGTCCGCGCGGTCCAATGCTACGACCCAACCGGAATACGACCAGACGCTGGTATTCAGGGACGATGCGGATCGCATTCGCTAAAAAGATAAAACCTAGAACCGCCAGCGCGCCGACAACACACAACGCGACACTGCTACCAAAAATTTCCATAGTACTCTCCTTTTGTTGATGAATGAGCTTCAGCCATGTTTCTCGACGACCAAAATAAATCCTTCGCGCCGTATGACACGAATAGAACTCCCAGCAGGAATGGGTTTCTCACTACGAGCGGACCACAACTCCCCAGCCACTAACACGCTACCTTCATCGCTGATCCTGGTCCGGGACTCCCCGATCTGACCTACCAAGCCCGCCAGGTCATGTGTAGGCCTTGCGGAGGTAGCTTCCACAGATTTACGAACCGCGATCCACAAAAAGCCTGCAACCAGACCCGATGCGAGGATCGCTACAACAGGATTCACGATTGCCTGATTTGCTGTCCGTGGGAACAAAAATATCGATCCGACGACCAGTAACAGGATGGACAATCCGAGGAAAAGTTCACGCCCGGGTTTTTGGATGGCATACAGAAAGGGTACAATGCTTAATCCGAGAAGAAGCAATGCCCACCAATTAAACGAAAGATTGTAGACTGCATATCCTCCCAGGGCAATGCAGAATAACGCTCCGATTTCGAACAACCCTGTCCCCGGGCTGGCAAGGGACATCATCGCCAGCATTACGCCCCCGAGCAGGATGAGATAAGCAATGTTGGGGTCAAGTAGGAAGTTCATAGCTCCTCCAGTTCATTATACAACAAGACAACTCTCCTCATTCCAATCCTATCTACGCAGTTCATCTGGCTAAAGTTGTGAAAGGGATGATACATCCAGGCTTTATAATTGGCGCGACATAGCCTCCTCCCGCTCACTTCGTGGGCTGCATCCTCTCATTTCAAACAAATCAGGGGATGGATGGAGAGGGGCAAGGAGAATCCGTGAACTTTGAAAAAATCTGCGTACTCGGGCTGGGATATATCGGCCTTCCGACAGCCTCCACCTTTGCCGCGCATGGATTAAGAGTTGTCGGCGTGGACATTAATCCACAGGTGATCGAAACCTTACAGAATGGGAAGATCCATATTCATGAACCGGGGTTGCGAGAGGTTGTCGACTCTGCGCTCTCCTCCGGCAACCTGACTGTGTCTCTCCACCCTGAAGAAGCAGATGCATTCCTGATCGCCGTTCCAACCCCTTTTTACGAGAATCAATACGGGGAGTATGAAGGGAGAAAATACAGGCAGGCAGATATGAGCGCCGTGACATCTGCCACGGAAGCTGTCCTCCCGCATTTGCGCAAAGG
>DATFHE010000082.1:0-6479 GCA_035248745.1 Anaerolineales bacterium
ACGCGATTTCAATCTGGAACGGTGGATACTGAGATTGCGTACTGGCACCGATCTGCAGGAAAGGAACAAACAACCGGCTGGCGAATACGCCCAGCGCTGTCCCAACTCCAATGCCAAGCAAGACCAGAAACGCGAGCTCGGCGGCGAGCAGTGAAGTCATTTGTCGAATCGATAGTCCAATTGCTCGCAGCATCCCCATCTCGATGAAGCGGCGGCGGAAGGAGAATAGCGCGTACAGTAGGAAACCCAGTACCGTGAGTAAAGCGGATGAAACAAAACCAACCGAAAGCAACCCGAATAAACCCTGCCGTTCCGGCCTGCGTTGTTCGGCGCGGATATTCAAATCTGCCGATGACCAGTCCTGGACGATCGTGTTCAAGCCGTTCTGCACCAGTTTTGATTGATCGGCTTGCTGGTCCAGCAAGATGCTGAAGCCGCGCACGGCATACGCAATGTGTTCAGGGTCCGCATCGCGCCCTGTCCCCAGCCAGACTTCATACGGGTATTCTGCACCGGCGCGTAGGAACAATTCCTCGAGATTACCCACCATCATGATGCCGTCTTCCGGATACCAGGTGGGGAACAGCTCAAACGAGCCGACGATGGGTGACTCCATGGGGATGGATTGCCCTGCCACGCCTGTCGTGACCGCAAGCCGGAGCGTATCCCCCACTTTGAGTTTTTGTCCTGCGAGCAAGCTGGTTGGTACGAGAACTCCGGTCGGGTTGGCGGCTAATTGGTTCATCAATACGCCAAGCTGCTCGGAAGCAAAATCTCTTTGCCAGTAGACAGCAGAAGGGAAGCTCAGCCGGTCGATTGCCAGAAATGTTCCCTGCAGAGAACCCGTCTGCACCGTGCCTGTAAATTTGTAGCGACCCACCCGGGTTGCGGATTGCACACCGGGAATACTTAAGTGATCCTCCACAGGTCCAAAGGTGTACACAGGATTTGGATTGTCCTGATTGAACGTGGTGCCGATCTCAAAGATGTTCATGTCTGCCCCCACCTGATAATGAATCTGCTTATCCAACTGGGAGTCAAGCGTGCGCGCCAGGGAGGCGGTGAACGCGGATAAGCCAAGTGTCAGCACCAGCAAGACAAGGGGCGCGCTGTAGAGGGCAGGAGTCCGGGATAGATAGCGCGCTGCCATCAACATACCGATACTCTTTGACGGCTTGAGCAGGCGGGAGAGAATATCCATGAAATGGGGGACAAGACGAAGGGTGAAGAGAGCGACCGAGAAGATCCCCAATGCAGGCACGAGAAGCAGGAGCGGATTTTGTAATGGATCGGGAATCCCTTCTGCTCCTTCCAGGGCTTTTTGAGACTGCTGTGTGAGCTGCCATAATCCGTAGCCGGCCGGGATAAGTAGAAGTACGTCCAACCAGGTACGCTGCCACCAGGTGGTGCGGAAGGAACGCGCCCGTTCCTGTTTATACGTCACTATGGTGTTTTGCGCGGCGCTCAGAGTCGGAAGCAAAACTTGAATCATCAGAATGATGCCAATACCGAGCAAACCATAACCAAGAATCGGGGGCGTCATACTGATTCGCAGTCCGCCCGTCGCGCTGAAGTCCAGAAAACTGCGCGCCTTGCCAATGAAATGTGTAATCAGGTACGCAAGCCCGATAGCACCCGCTAACGCTGCCGCACCCAGAATCATTCCCTGGAGGAGGGAAATGCCAACGACTTGTAGGGTGCTGGCGCCGCGACTGCGCAGGACCGCCATTTCCCCGCGCTGCTCGTTGACGAACAGTCCTGCCACCAGCCCGATGAATGCAAGAATCAGGCTCAGGATCGGGACGCTGAACGCGAACAACAGATACGTGAGCGCCGGCGCGTTGTCCTGGTAGCGCGCCAATGCTTCCAGCGGAGAAGCGATCAGGACTGTTTGAGGAAGCAAAGCGTCGACTCGACTCTCGACAGATTGAATTCGCCTCTGGAGCGGCGCAACGTCCTCTGCATGGAGGGAGGAGCCGCTCGCAGTGATTAGCCAAGTCGCATTGCGCAGTTCATCGTCAACTCGGTCGCTGATAATCCCCTTGTAACTTTCTTCGTCTACCAGAAGAAGGCTTTCACCCCTCACATCCCAATAGGACGCAGTGGGGTCCACCGCTTTCCAAAGCCCGACGATCTCAATGGGGATCTGACCGTCCTCTGTACGGAGTGAGTAGGTATCGCCCACCTGCACACCGAACTCGTTTGCCAGGCTTTCATGTGCCATGGCTTCGATCACATCGCCTTCCCGTAGCAACGAGATAAAGGGTTTCGGCAGGGAGCCATTCACAACAGTGACGGTCTCCTCCACGGGCGTGATGAAGGCGAAATTGGCGGAGGTCAACGGGTACTGTGTGCCGGGGTTGTTCGGGTCGCGCGGGGGGAACATGGAATACCCATCCGTGCGGAAGCGGCGGACTAACTGCAAAATGGGGAGATTAATAGTACGCAATGCCTCACCGGAGAGGTATGCATCCACCTCCTCTACGTCTTTCCACTGTGGACTGTTTCTCCCTGCCGCTTTTTGTTCGAATACAAAGGATAGGGGCGCGTAGTCCACAGGCTTTTTAATCAGATCCGCTTCGCGTCCCGCCAGAAGCTCTTCACGCAGCAGTCGGAAATAGGTCGCATCTGCGTACAAAGGCACACTCAAGATAAACCCGGAGGCGATCATTAATCCGGCGATGGATGCCAGGCTGAGAAAGCGTTGAGTCAACAGGCGCTTAAGTGCAATCCCTGCGGTTGCCCAGATTTGGAATGCGAAGGAGGCGAGGTGAGAAAAAAATTTCATCTTTAAGTCAACTGAGTGGTTGCGTAGGGCGAGTGAATTTCGATACGTCCCGCGTAAAACACACGAGACTACTCAACCAAAGATGTCTCTACGGCCCAACCACGACCTGTCCCTCCTCAAGACCAGAAACGATCTCCACCCGGTCGCGGGTCTGCAAGCCGAGCTCCACGTCGATGCGCTGAGGTCCGTTTTCGCTGTTGACGATGACAAATGTACGCCCGCCTGCAGAACGAATTGCATCGGGCGGCAGCCAGAGCGCATCTTCCTTGCTGGCGAGCAACACGCTCACGGTGACACTGTCGCCGGTCTGGTAGGTGCTGGCAGAGGGCTGTGAGTCTAAGACAATGTGAAGGGTTCTATCATCGCTGGCGCCCGTCCCATAGGGTGAGGGAAGCTGGCGTATCGTGCCGGTCAGGTTTACATCGGCGTCTGCATCCAGAGTGACGCTCACCGGCATCCCCTCGAACATTTCTCTCACTTCCGTATCCCCTTTGCTGGCATCCAGGTCTGCAACGACCTCGAGTTGCTTTGGGTCACCGAGGATAAAGGCGGGTGTATCTGGCGTAACATTGCGCCCGACGTTAACGGCGGCAATAATCGTGCCGTCTGCTGGCGCAAACGCTCTGGCTTGTGCCACCTGGGCATCAAGCTCGTCGAGCACAGGGGAATCCGGGTCGATCCCCAAATTTTGGAGGACTTCCTCCAGGTTCATCTGTGCCAGTTCCACCTGCAATTCCTGGATCTTGATCTCGTTTTCAGAGCGCCCCTGCGACCGGAACTGTTCCAGCGTCAACTGAGCGATTTCGAGATCGATCTGCGCCCGGCGAATGGTATGGCGGGTTTCGTCTGCCTGTGCTCGCAGCTCCTGTGCTTCTGCCAGCTCCCCAAGCACTTGTCCTTCCGTCACCTCATCGTTGATACTGACGTAGACTTCCCGCACCTGTCCGGGGGTCTGAAAGTACACGGTTTCCAGGGCCAGGGGCACCACGCGCCCACTCAGCTTTGCTTCGACAATCATATCGCCGCGCTGCACTGTGAACGTAGGTCGCACCGGGGTGGGGAAGGGTGTGGGCGTGACTTCGCTGGCGACCTGTCCGCTTCCGCAAGCAGAGAGGAATACTACGCAAGCGAGCACCAATGCTAATAGTCTTCTTTTCATTATCGAATGACAGCCTTGACGTTCACTGTATGGATGTCTTCCCTGGGTACTAGAATCACTGTCCCTTCAATAGACTTACCATCCACCTCAAGCGAGACGTCGTTCCCCGGTCCTTCCCGTCTGACGGAGATCTCATACCGGACTCCCCGAAAGCTGCGCACTGCCTCGAAGCCTCTCCAACCGGATGGCATGACCGGTCTGACTTCCAGCCCGTCAAGCGTGGGGCGAATGCCCAGGATGTATTGCGTGATGGCGACATAATTCCAGGCAGCCGTGCCGGTGAGCCAGGAGTTCTTCGCTTCGCCGTGATTGCCGGCATCCCTGCCGGCAATCATCTGCGCGTAGACATATGGCTCGCATCTGTGCAGCTCACTGATCCCTTCGCGTGCTGAGGGATTGATGCGTTTGTAATAGTCGAACGCTTTATCCCCACGCCCGACGATCGCCTCGGCGATCATGATCCAGGGGTTGGCATGACAAAAGATTCCCGCATTTTCTTTATAGCCAGGCGGATACGAAGAGATCTCGCCGAGATGCAAGTAATACTGGCTGAAGGCTGGCTGCTGTAAGACAATGCCATGCGGTGTGGCAAGGTGCTCTCCCACAGAATCCAGCGCTTTAACCGCGTTCCCGTTGTCGGCGCCCAAGCCAGCCATTACGCAGATTCCCTGTGGCTCGATGAAAATCTTTCCTTCGATGTTTTCTTTCGACCCCAACACATGACCGTAATCATCATAGGCACGGCGGAACCACTCACCATCCCAACCAGATTTCCAGATTGTCTCTTCCATCCGTGCAATAGCGGCTTCTATATCGGGAATGGTAAGTGGTAAATGGAACGTGGAAGATTCCACGTTCCATTTTCTCGTTAAGTCAATCATTTCTTTGCATGCCAGCACAAACAATCCGGCAATAAATACACTTTCCGCGACCTTCCCCTCTTTGTTCGTCGTCGTTTGGAACGATTGACCAGGGATGTCGGAAAAGCAATTTAGATTCAGACAGTCGTTCCAATCTGCCCGCCCGATGAGGGGGAGATGGTTCGGTCCGAGGCGCTCGATGGTGTATTGGATGGAGCGCTGTAAGTGTTCATAGAGCGGCGTTTCGGTTCCTAGCTCGTTTTCATACGGGACCTGCTCATCCAAAATCGTCCAGTCGCCGCTTTCTTTGAGGTATGCCGCAACTCCCAGGATTAACCACGCCGGATCATCGTTGAAGCCGGAGCCAACTTCGTTGTTACCGCGTTTGGTGAGAGGTTGATATTGATGGAACGCGCCGCCGTTTTTCAATTGAGTGGCTGCTATATCCAGGATGCGTTCGCGGGCTCGCTCGGGGATCATGTGAACGAATCCCAGCAGATCCTGGTTCGAATCTCGAAACCCCATGCCGCGTCCGATGCCGCTCTCGAAGTACGAAGCCGAACGGCTCATATTGAACGTCACCATACATTGATAGGCATTCCAGATATTGACCATGCGGTTTGTGTCTTCGTCTGGCGTGGTCACTTGTAACTTGCCCAGAAGCATCGTCCAGTATTCACGCAGTTCCTCAAATGCCTGGTTCGCATGGGCAGGCTGCAAGTATTTTTCAAGCACCTTCCTTGCTGCTTTCTTGTTAATGATCTGGGAACCTGGCGGATCAAACTTATCGTCTTTGGGATTCTCCTGGTAGCCGAGAATAAACAGGATTTCTTTCTGCTCTCCCGGCTTCAGATGGACTTTGACATGATGCGACCCGATCGGCTGCCATCCATGTGCAACTGAATTACAGGACTGTCCCTGTTCGACTACTCTGGGTTCATTCCAGCCGCGATAAGCTCCAAGAAAATTCTCACGGTTTGTATCGAAACCAGCCAGCGGTTCTGAGCAAGCAAAATAGGCGAAATGATCGCGGCGCTCGCGGTATTCTGTTTTATGGTAGATGACCTCATCCACAATCTCCACCTGACCTATCGAATAATTACGCTGGAAATTGGTGGCATCGTCATTCGCGTCCCACAGGCAAAATTCGATGGCAGAGAACAGGCTGAGGTCAGCGTCTGAGTCTCGCTCGTTAGTCAGCGTCACCTGCCAGATCTCAAGCGATTCGCCGAGCGGGACGAAATAGCGGGTCGAAGATTTAATTCCATTAAGTCTGGATGTGATGACCGTGTATCCCTGCCCGTGGCGGCACTCATACTCATCAAGGTTGACACGAGTGGGCATCCACGAAGGCGACCAATATGTACCGTTTGCATGATCACGCAGGTAGAGATAGCGTCCGCCCATATCGAGCGGGGCATTGTTGTAGCGATAACGCGTCAGGCGGCGTAGACGGGCATCCTTGTAGAAAGAGTAACCGCCGGCGGTGTTCGAGATCAGACCGAAGTACGCCTCACAGCCCAGATAGTTGATCCACGGCAACGGCGTGTCTGGTCGGGTGATGACGTATTCTCGCTGTGTATCGTCGAAGTATCCAAATTTCATGAAGAGTTCCGTTTCTGTATGGCGTCTACACCTTTGCCAGATCGTCTCCAATTTGAGCCAGCAGCGA
>DATFHE010000083.1:0-4522 GCA_035248745.1 Anaerolineales bacterium
ATATTCCAGGTCTGGATGACGTCATAAGTCATGTCCAGCAGGCGTGCGACAGAGCCATACGAGTCGTCAACAGGATTAATGCCAATGACCGAATCGCCGGAGCCATACGACAAGCCTTCATAAATTTCGGCGCGAATCCCCTCTGGCGAGTCGGTAGGATGATTGGGCTGATTGCGGCTTGATAATGTCCCCGGCGCGCCAATGGTGTTATTGCAATGTGCACTGACAGGGATCTTCTTCGCCGCGTACATCAAATCCAGGTTGGACATCAGCTTGGTCACGCCAGCGATCATCTCGGCGGTCAGTCCGTTCGAAACGCGGCGGATCATATCGGCGGAGGTCGTGTCGGCGAGAATCCATTCGCGGAATTCTCCAACGGTCCGGTCTTTGATCTCGTCATAAATTGCTGGATCGACCGCGTCCATGATGAGACGGGTAATTTCATCCTGCTCATAGGGCACAGCGGGATTGTCATGCAAAACCCACAACGGCACTTCCGCAAGGACGAGTTTCGCCGCGACGCGCTCAGCCGCGGTCTCTGCGCCGACCCCAGCGAGACGATCTCCGGATTTCTCCTCGTTAGCTTTTCCCATCAGGAGGCGGATATCGGGAAATTCGTAGGTTTTGCCGTGCAGTTTTGTACGTAGAAGCATAGGGGTTTTTAACCACGAAGGACACGAAGGTGCACAAAGGATAAAGTTAAATTTTCACCACTTCGATCTCGCTCAAAGTAACTGGTATTCCAGCTCTCAAAGTATTTTGGACTTCCGCAACCGTATCTACAAACTCCATCATCTCACGGATTTCGTTTTCATTGGCTTGTGCAAAGACTTTGGCGCTATACGCAACATTCTTAGCATATTCGCCTGCTGCGCCAAAGTCGCCATCTACTTGCACTTCGACGCGTTCGACTTTGATGTTCCGTTTGGCGGCTTCGCGATAGATGTCATTGCAGTAGCAGGTAGCCAACGCCAGGAATAATAACTCGCCTCCATTTGCACTGGAGCCATAACCGGTAGGCTTGTGCGGAATGGTGATCGAGTGGACATTGTTGTTGGTTTGCAATGTCACTTGATGGTTGTCTTTACTGTTTTCTACTTTTGCGGTTATTTTCATATTTTCTAACCATGTCAGTGTGAGGAGACGTTCTTTATCGACGAAACAATTTCCTCTCTACAGAAGATTACTTCGCGCCCTCGCCGTGGGCGGCTGGGGCTCGCAATGACATTACATCTAATGATAAAAAATCAACGTCTTCACGCTCAATGGCACCACGCGCCCGTCCATGAGCGGTGTGCCAATGTCGATGTAATCGCCTTCAGACAAACCGACTTGATCAATCACAAGCAAAGAACGCGTAGGAGCAAGTCCCTTCACGGTCTGACCAAGTGCCTGAGCATAGTCACGCTCGATGATGGCAACCAGCGGGCGATCATCTGGCATGGTGTCGGCGAAGTGCTTCAAACCGGTGGCAAGCTGTGTGAGCGACTCATAGTTCAGGGGCTGGTCAAGTTCCAGGGCAATGGCAAAGGGATCCGTTGCCAGGTTCACATCCCAACGTCTTACCGCTTCGGCAATACTTCTGGAAATGGAAGCAGGCTCAAGTGCAGCAGGAAGGATTGGTCGAGTCACGGGCACATTCTTCAACGGCAGGATCTCCCGCTCTGCCCAGATCGTCGAGCCGGAGAGAGTTACAGTCTGCGTGCTGGCTCCCAGGACTGTGGCTCGGACTGTTTCCGCTGGTGGAACAATGGTATAGGTGTTCAACACAGCGTGATTGCGCAGGGACTCTGCCAGCAGGGGTCCGACATCATCGTGTCGCGTGACATCCCTCACAGAGTTGATCATGATCGGGTTGTAGTAATACTGCCCAATGCCACCCGAGAACATCAGAATCGAACCCTTTCCCGACTCACCGACAGGCGGCGTGAGATAGATCTTCTGTGCCAGCGGCGAGGATGTGCCCTCGATCAATTCCACGGTCATATCCGCCATACGGTCTGTGAAGCGACGTAACTCCTCCAGCGACGGCAAATCTCCAATCTCCAATCTCAAACCAAGATCATCTAGAATGTGTCGCGCAGGCTCTGCTATATGCCTCACCCGCCCGGTCGAGTTCTCAATCTCCAAAATGCGCCCGCCGTAGTTCATCGCCGCCGCACCGATCAGATTTCCTGTGCGAAAGGTCGCACTGTTCGCGCTCCCGCCGCCGATGTCCACGTTCGTCACGACTGCATAGTTCTTCTGTGAATATTCTGCTGCGCCCGCGCCTTTGCCGGCGATCAAACTTTCCACATTCGGTCCCGCCACACTGACCACAAACTCGCCTGCCAGCCCGGAGAGTGCACGCAGAATTTCATCCGCGTTCTTTTTCTTGGCAGTCTCGCCGGTGATAATCACTGCGCCGGTTTCCACCTGGTTGGGGTTGATCCCCGCGGCTGCATATTCCCGGCGAACGATCTGGTTGAGCCTGTCCGCATCAATCGTTTCGGAATCGGTCAACGGCGTGAACACGATCGGGCTCTGATAGATAACTTTTCGATCGGTAATATCGATGCGCGGAATCTGCCCCGGGCGTGAGACATCCTGTAAATTGAGACGCGAAAAAATGATTTGCGTAGTGGTCGTCCCAACATCCACACCGACGGACAAGAGGTCTCGCGAGTCGCGCATAATAAAAAAGAATTACCAATTACTATTTACTATGTCCGTAATTAGTAATTGGTAATTATCTTTACTTCCTGTATGTGACCTCACCACTCAGTTCGAGCGAGTCGATGACGCCGACGATGACCGCATCGACAGGGGCGTTGTCAGTTTGAGAGGTAAAACGGGCAGACGACCCGTCGGTAATGAGCACCAGATCCCCCGCCCCGGCGCTGACCGTGTCCACAGCCACAAAGGGTTCGCCGGTCATATTCCCCGCTGTATCCGTCTTGCGAACGATGAGCAGCTTGCGCCCGCGAATAGATTCGTCTTTGATCGTCGAAATGGTCGAACCAATGACCAGCGCGATTTGCATATTTGCTCCAACAATGGGATTGGACTGTCTCAGGAAACGAGTTTACTTTACCATAAGTCATGAATGTATGACAAGTTTTACAGGTTCGCCGGTAAACTCTACGTTCCCAATCCACGCACTGCTCAACTCCAGCGACGTGTTGGCGCTCAGGCGGCGCAGGTGCTTTTGATACAACACACGCTCGCCCTGCAGCACCCGCAATTTCACGTTTTGCCGGAACTCATTGGAACGGAACCAAAACCCATCGACGGGAGCATCCGGGCTCAGGACATTGGGATAGACCCAGGCAAGGGGAGATTCCGGCTGGACGGCAAGCCGGGTCCCGTTCCACCGGGGATTTTCCAGATACCGGACGATGGACCGCGCCGCGCCCCGTCCTTCGTGCGCCGCCCAGTCCGCCGTTTCCACGCCACGCAGGAGATTTCCCGCCGCGAACACCCCAGCCTGCGAGGTGCGGGAGAGCGAGTCGACTTGCGGGCCAAGGGACGGTTTGCCCGTTTCCACCCCTCCCCTTCTGGCAAGCTCGTTTTCGGGGATCCAGTTGCCGGTAAAAACAACCGTATCACATTCGATCACTTGTGTCTTGCCCGACTCTATTTCGGTGATTTCAACACCTTCGACGCGTGGGCGACCGAGGATATTCGATATTCGATGATTCGTAAGGATGGGAACCCGCCCAAGGATATCGGTAAAGAGGATTTTGGCGGGAAGGAATAGAGGGAGATATAGCTGGTGGTGTGGCAGCTCGGTGATCATGTCCAGAACTTTTACGCCTGCATGTCTCAACGTCAGCACCACGGAAAGGCTCACACGTTCCGCGCCGACCACCACCGCGCGCTTGCCAACCGGCAGGTGCTGCTCATACACAAACCGTTGAAGGGATCCCGTTGTATACACTCCCTGCGGGCGAGATCCTGGGACGAGCCGCGCTGACCGCGGGCGTTCGCGCACGCCTGTCGCCAGCAGAATCGACTTGGCTGCGATGGTCCCCACCCCATTGGGGCTTGTGTAGGAAACCTGATGCTGCTCTTCCCAACCTGTGATTGTGGTGTTTGTATGAACTCGGATGCCAGCTTTCTCAGCCATCTCACGATATGTCTGCGCGTAACGGGGTCCGGTCATTACACGGTGTAAATCAGTCACACCAAAACCGATATGCCCGCACATACGCGGAATGCCGCCCGCTTCTGTTTCACGCTCGGCGACAATGACATCCTTCACACCAAGCTTTTTCAATTCCAGTGCGGCAGCAAGCCCGGCGGGCCCGCCACCTATAATTAATACGTCCACCGCGCTGAGCGGAGCGGAGCGCAGTCGAAGCGCAGGCGGTGCAGTATTCAGCGACCTAGCCGGAGATTGCTTCGTCGCTGTCGCTCCTCGCAGTGACATGAGTAGCGAGGCATGGCAATTGAACCCCTGGCACCGTCCCTGGATGGCGCGGGTGCGTCTGCGGAGCGCGTCCAGAGTGGTCGCGGGAATCTCGGAGCAGATCGCATCTTT
>DATFHE010000084.1:0-6605 GCA_035248745.1 Anaerolineales bacterium
GCAATCAGCGCGACCACAATCCGTGCAATGACAACAGCAAGATCGAAGGGGACCTGATCCCGGATGACATCGACGATGATCCAGCGCAGGATTACGCCGAGAAACACGCCAAAGAATACCTGGATCTTCGCGCCGGTATCCTCCTGTTGCGTTGCCAGCCGGAACCGAATGGCATCGTCGAAAATGAATGACTGCATCTGGCTTCTCCTGATGTGGGTTGGAATCATTATAGCAAAGGGAAATAGTCAAAGCAATTGTCACGCTCAAAGTTATGATTCGAGTGAAAGCACCGAACTTTGAGTACAGAAAAAGACCCAAAGGGGTCTTTTCCTGGATTCTCTCATTGCTCTTCTTCGAGGGTTTCTTCTTGGGCGCCTTTCTTGCCCCCTTAAAGCCCGGTCACGACTGCCTGCTGCGAACGGCTTTTTCATGATATTTTCGAATAGCTTACAAGCGGCTGAGGCGTCCGCCGTCCGCGCGCACCATCGCGCCTTGCACAAAAGCGGCATCGTTTGAAGCAAGATATGCAATAGTGGCGGCCACGTCCTCTGGTTTGCCAACATCCGCAGGATTAATAACTTCTTGGCCGGATTTGACGTTAGGGTTTTCCCAAAGCATTGGCGTATCGATTGCCCCCGGTAAAACCGCGTTGACACGAATTCCTTTGGCCTTTCCTTCTAATGCCGCCGAGCGCGTCAGTGATAACAGGGCCGCCTTAGCAGCAGCGTACGAAGAGACCTGAGGAGTGGTTTCTACAGCGTGAACACTTGAGACATTCACAATCGCGCCGCCTGGCTTCATTGCCAGAAAGGCCTGTTTCGTGAAAAAGAACGCACCCAGCAAATCGACGCGCAACACGTTGAGCCAGTCACTTTCCTCATGTTCTTCCAGCGGCTTAAAAATCATGAGTCCGGCGTTGTTGACAACGATATCAAGCTGCCCGAACCTCTGCAAGGTGGCATTCACCGTCGTTTTTACCTGCTCCTCTTTCGAAACGTCGCAGGTGGCTGTCAATACACCGGGCGCGCCCACCGCCCTAACAACTGTGGCTGCTGCCTGTGCCTCTTCTTCTTTCAGATCAGCGATGACAACACGTGCACCTTCCGATCCCAGTCGCTTCGCTGTAGCCAGCCCAATGCCGCTGGCAGCGCCCGTGATAATAGCCACTTTATCCGTGAATCTCATCTACGTACTTCTTGTACTAGCTTCCACTGTCGCTATTTGAGGGGGCGGTAGGAGTGATATAGCGTTTGCCGCGCGCCTGCTCGCGGTGGCGCCTTGCCCATTGCTCATCATGTTCGCTGGGTGGTACGACCGGAACGGTGAGACAGACGCTTTGCGTCGGCAACACCTCCCGCCACTCCGCGATGAGCTTCCGATACGCTTCACCCACCGGGCGTATCTTGCGATTCAAATCGTACAACCCCACCGGGTTGATGTGATTATTCTGTTCGCGCAAAGCCGTGTCCCAGTCCATCTGGTCAGTGAGGGAATACCAGGTGAAGCCAACGATTGGATTTCCTCTGTTGCGGACACGCAGCAGATTTGCCCATTCCTTCCAGAGCCAATAAACTGCCTCATCCCCACGAGGGCCTTCAGCGATGTTCGTTTCAGTGTGCATCACGGGTAAACGATAGCGTTCATAATACTGCCATGTGATTTCATCGTAACCGAACACTTCGCCGCTAGCACGAGTACTGCCATCCGGCGCCACGCGATGCTCATTCGTTACATAGTAATCATTGCCCATGATGCAGTGGTGCTTCAAGTTCTGCTCTAAAAAAAAGTGATATTCTGCGCGCGTCATGCCATTGTCCATAAGGAATTCATACATCTCTGAATCGACGCGCCGCCCGTAATTCAGATCAAGCGACAAAAACCGCCGGGCGTTGAGAATTTCGGCGGGTTTAATGGCTTTCGGGCTCTCGGCATGGAAATATTCAGACGATTCGCTTTGTATGAATATGGCATCCGGGCGCACATCGAGAATGGCCCGCATAGCTAGCACATTCGCCTTCACGATGTACTTCAGAGCCGTGACAAAACTGCCATCATCGCTGAGCTGCTCGTTCCACCAGCCATAAGCGGCGGAAAACGTAGCACAGATAAACATTTCGTTGATAGGCGTGTAAAGCTGCACCCATGGAAAACGCCGCGCGAAGTCGCCCGCGTAGTTGGCAAAAAGATCAGGAAATTCAGGATTTTGGAAGTTACCGACCCAATCTGGCACGCCAAAATGACACAGGTCTGCGATGGCGATAATGTCGCGTTTGCGCAAGTCATGAAATGTGAGGTCGGCGAATTCCCAATCGTATCTGCTGGACCCCAGCCACGTATTGTGAATAGGTGTGCCATAGCGTAAAAAACGAACACCCAATTCCTGCACCAGGTCGAAATCCTGTTGCCAGTACTTGTAATGACCACATTTTTCCATCTCATCGACCCGCACTCGCCCTTGATCGATGGTCGGATAGGAATTTTCGATGCCAGTAGCAAATAAGAACATCGGCATCATGCTAACCGAACCTTGTGTTTTTTCATCCATTTGATTTTACCGCACCTATTAGCTCAATCCAGACTTGCATACGAGGTTTTGCGAAGCCGGAAGGTTTGCTGGGTTCACAAATGAACGCCGATCAGCAAGCAGCTTTCCTGCAGCTTATCAGTCACTACGCCGGTCTGGTCAACGAAGAGGACGCCGCGGCGCGTATTGCGGAGGTCCAGGTGGCTTTCGTAAATTCCGACCTTGAAAAATCAATGTCTCAAAGGGCTGCAGAAAGAAGACACTTAAGACGCATTGTTGAGATCCATATAAAGCATAAGAAGCTTACGAACAGAGTAACTATATTGATTGTGTGTTAAAACATCCTTGACAACTCAAAATTCAGAGTATATACTATATATGACTGACCAGTCAGTTACAAAGGATCACTCTATGTCCCCTCGCCCCAATGTTAGTGACGAACGAAAAGCCCAAATCATCAATGCCGCTGAAGGCGTCTTCATGGAAAAGGGATTCGATCAAGCGCGCATGGATGATATTGCCGAAGAAACCGGTCTAAGCAAAGGGACGCTCTACCTGTACTTCAAAAGCAAAGATGATCTCATCATTGCTATTCTTGACCGTATGTTCCAGAGCGAGTTCAAGCAATTCGACAACTTGAATTTCAATGAACTGAGCGCGACAAACGCCATTTGGAAAATTACCGACCTGCTCACCAAAGATATCCTGAGTTTGCAGCGCCTTATTCCCATCGTTTATCAATTCCTTGCACTCGCGTTTCGGAACAAATATGTTCAGCTGGCACTCAAGAAATACATTAATCGTTATATTGATCTTCTTGTGCCAATCATCCAACGCGGCGTTGACTCAGGCGAGTTCCATGATGTTGATGTTCGTGAAGTAGCAATTGCGATGGGCGCAATGATCGAGGGCACGCTGCTTCTATGGGTTTACGATAAAACTCTTGTGAAACCAGAACATCACATCAACTCTGGTATGAAACTATTATTGGAAGGTGTTCAGGCGCGCCCAAGTTGACGCGCCTCTTTTTTTAAGTCAATAACTGACTGACTGGTCAGTAGAAAGATACGAGGTTCTTACAAATGACAAACTTAACTCTTGATCGCCCTCTTGGCAAAGCACTGCGCTTTGCATTACGTTTACCCATCTGGCTCTATCGTCTGCATTTGGGATGGTTACTCGGAGATCGATTCTTGATGTTAACTCATGTAGGACGAAAAAGTGGACGACCCTATGAGACTGTGATCGAAGTCGTCCGGCATGACAAAGAGCCAGATACCTACTATGTCGTTTCCGGCTGGGGCGACAAATCGGATTGGTATCAAAACATTCAAAAGTCTGCAGATGTGACTGTGCACGTGGCTGGGCGCAAGTTTCAGGCACGCGCAAAATTTATCCCTTTGGCAAAAGCAATTGAGATCATGGAAGCATATGCACATGAACATTCGCTAGCATTCCGCGAGTTGAGTTCTTTATTTCTGGGCGAACACATACAATCCACCAGTGATGCCCCTCGACGATTGGCGGAAAAAATGCCGATGGTGGCTTTTCATCTTGTGCAATCCAATTAAAGTTAGCCTGGCTTGTTCGATAGGAGACGATTGGATGAACAACAAGAACATCCTTATCAGTGGGGCTGGTATTTCGGGTCTGACACTCGCTTACTTTTTGCAGCATTGGGGATTTTCTCCAACGATCCTCGAGAAGCGACCAGATCTGCATGCACGTGGTTATATGATCGATTTTTATGGCTCTGGCTTCGACGTCGCTGAAAAGATGAACATTCTTGAACAATTGCAGGCAAAATCAGATCAGTATCATATTACAAAACTAACCTTTGTTGATGACTATGGCAAAGTTTGTGCCAACTTGGATGTCGAGAAATTCAAGGAGCTGTTACACCATCGATATTTTCCTCTCATGCGCGGTGATTTGGAGTCCGTTCTTTACGCCGCAGCTAAAGAGAAAACGCCTATTCGATTCCAAGCCAGCATTACGCAACTGAACATTCAGCCCGATGGTGTCATCGTTGACCTGTCGAATGGACACACGGAGAAGTACGATTTAGTGATTGGAGCAGGCGGAATTCACTCCAACGTCCGCAAGCTCGTATGGGATGAGGAAAGCCAGTTCAATAAATTCCTTGGGTTCTATGTGGCCTGCAGTGTGATTGAAAATTTCTTTGGCAGACAAGATGTCATGTTTGGTCACTTCGAGCCTAACATCCAGGCTACTGTCTACTCCATTAGTGAAAACGAACTGGCAACGTTTTTTGCATTCCGATCGAAGAAACTAAATATTCACGGTCATCAAGCAGAAATGGCTGTACTCAATGAGGTACTTGGAAACGCGGGTTGGATCGTGCCAGAATTAGTCGAGGGCACGAAGCATGCTCACGATTTCTTCTTTGATGCTGTATCACAAATTCAGCTGGATACATGGTACAAGGAGCGCGTTGCACTGGTAGGGGATGCCTGTCAGTGCCTGACTTTGCTGGCTGGTCAAGGTGCTTCGATGGCTATGGCCGGCGCATACCTGCTTGCGGATGAATTGCGCAAAGCGAACGGCGACTACAAAATTGCCTTTCCGTCTTATCAAGAGAAATTACAACCTGAAATCAATCGGCGGCAGAAAGATGCGCGTGGACTAGCAGGCAGCTTCGTACCTCGAAACCATTTCGAAATCAGGTTATCCCATTTCTTTTTGAATGCCGCGTTTTGGCCAGGTTTCCGTTCCTTGTTTGCAAGGCAGATCGGAGCGAAGAGCCTCATTAAGTGAGTTTGGTTGAGCGCAAATTGCAAGGAGATAATATGATTAGAGTTAAGATCTTTGGAACGACAGTCAATTTAAGTTATACAGTCTTGCCAATCATTTTTATTGTTTGGGGAGTCGTGACCTGGCTTGGGTGGTACTGGCACCCAGAGCGCGGACTGGGACAGAGTTTACTGATTGGGCTTGTCTCAACGATCCTTCTACTGGTTGTGGAGTTTGGACATCCTCTTGCCCATAGCTTTAGCGCTCGCTTTGCCGGAGCCCCAATAGATGAAATACGAATAGCCGCAGACATGCCCAGGACTCTTTACAAAGATAATGATGTTACACCAAGTACTCATCGGATGCGCGCACTGGGTGGCCCAATATTCAACGTGATGGGTTTGCTCGTGAGCAGTGCGATATTTGCAACCGTATCACCGAATTCCATTGTAAGGGAATGGATGGCATGGTCGGCAGGCGGTCACGGATTGCTCCTCCTCATGAGCTTGGTGCCGCTCCCCCCTGTGGATGGGGGAACAATCTTGAAATGGACATTGGTGGCAAAGGGAAGAACGGAAAGGGAAGCAGATAAAGTTGTGCGGTGGATTGACTGGATCCTTGGCGGCACAGTAGTAACCATTGGCATTAGCCTAACCTTCGTCAAACTTTGGCTCGTGGGGTTAATCTTCTTAGGGGTAGGTGTCATTATTTTGGCTGTAACGGCAGGCAAGCTTCGATAGGTTGCTTAATAAAGAATGGAGCTCATGCATGACCTCATGTTTGAGGGATGAAACAAACTGCACCAAAATCAAGAATGAGCCAAAAAAAGAGCCCCCAGATATGGGTAATCTGGGGGCTTCACGGGGAACGTTTCCGTATATAGGCTCCTCGCCGAGGACTTGAACCTCGAACCTAGCGGTTAACAGCCGCCCGCTCTGCCAATTGAGCTAGCGAGGAAAGCGACCGACATTATACGTGCAGGGTATCACGATGTCAAGCAGATTAAGCATTCGGTCATTGCTTCGGCGCAAAGAGCGCCTCCTCATAATGACAGGATCAATATTTCACCGCACTCAAGCGATGTAATTTATCAAGCCGATGGGTAGCCGTGATCTGGCGGACGGTGCCGGTGAGTCCGCGCACGACGAGCGAGTCGGTGCTGGCGCCATCGCCGAAGTAGCGGACGCCCTGAAGCAGCTCCCCATCTGTAATGCCGGTGGCGGCGAAGAAGACATCTTCCGAGGAGACCAGGTCGTCCATCGTGAGGATTCTGTCGAAGTCGTAGCCGGCGTCGCGTCCGCGACGCAGCTCATCTTCATCGCGCGCG
>DATFHE010000085.1:0-5399 GCA_035248745.1 Anaerolineales bacterium
CCCAAAGAAGAGGAAGATCTAAGCTGGCTTCACAACCTGGAAGCGTCTGCAAAACAAACTGGCGATCTCCAAACCCCGAAAAAGGAGACGGATTGGACGGCAGATTTCGAAACGCCGCCTACCCCATCACCTTCCGCATCACAGGACGATTTGAGCTGGCTGGATCGCCTGGGTGGGATAGAAGAACCCTCTCAGCCTACATCGGAACAGAAGGCCGCGCCCGGCGATGACTTAAGCTGGCTGGACCAATTAGGGGGGACGCCAGCGCCCTCTCAACCATCGCAGAGCAGCGCACTGCAAGAAGACTTGAGCTGGTTGAATAACCTGGGGGCTGCCTCAGAGTCACAACCCGTGGACGCCGCTCCGAACCAGCCGATATCTCCCCCTCCCTTTGCTAGGGAAGAAGATCTGGATTGGCTTAATAAACTCGGAGGGACCTCCGAACCGGCACAACCCGCCGTACCGTTTAGCGTGCCTGAAGAGAAATCTGCCACTGAAGAAGACCTGAGCTGGCTGAATGATGCAGGCAAGCCAGCCGAGCTTCCGGCTCCTGCTGCACAGGAAGATCTAAGTTGGTTAAGTGAGCTGGGCGGAGAGCCGGAACCTTTATCCATTCCTCCTTTTGAGGAAGGAGAAAAACTATCTTCTGAGCAAATCGCGCCGCTCAGCCAGGAACCTGTGGGCGAAACAGAACCGGACTGGCTGAAGAGCGCCACGGAAACGCCATCCATGCCTGCTCCTGGTGACCTCTCGATGGACTGGTTTTCCAGCTCGAGCCAACCAGAGCAGGAAAAAGTATCTCCTTCAACGCCGCAGACATCTCCCTTTGAACCGGACATTTTTTCAACAACCGCAGACGAACCCGCCTCCTTATCCAATCAGGATGTAGACTCTCTCTTTTCGGTCGATATGCCAGACTGGCTATCACGCCCTGAAACAGAAACGGCTGAGCCCTCTGCGCAACAAACAAATGCTGTCTCTGCAGAAGGAGATGAATCGCTTGCGCCTGTTGATCTGCCTTCGTGGGTACAGGCAATGCGCCCTGTGGAAGCGGTCATTACAGAAACGACTCCCAGTGTTTCTGATCAGCCCGCCGAGACAGAAGGGCCTTTAGCGGGTCTTCAGGGTGTGCTTCCTATCGCTCCGGTTGGCTCCCCCAGAAGACCAAAACCAGTCTCTTTAACGCTGCAGGCCTCCGATGAACAGCAGGCAAGTGCTGTTTTATTGGAACAGATTCTCGGAAGTGAAACAAGCCCGCGGGCATTGATTACTCCCTCTGTAGTGACATCCCAGCAATGGCTGCGCTGGGTGTTGGCAGGTTTATTCCTGCTGGTGTTAAGTGGTGCCATCCTTTTACGCTCTCAATTGATGCCGGTTTCTGCCAATCTGCCAGGGGATGTGCGTGGTTTGTCAAATGCCGTCATGAGTATTCCTGCCAATTCACGGATCCTGGTCGTGATCGATCATGAACCGTCCCTCGCAGGAGAGATGGAAGCCGTCGCCGGACCCTTGCTGAATCAAGTTGTCCTCCTCAGCCAGCCAAACCTTTCATTTATTTCCACATCGCCAAACGGCGCTGCTTTGGTACAACGGTTGCTGTCCAACACGGGAGTTGATCCGGAAAGTGTATCCTATCTCAACTTAGGCTACCTGCCCGGTGGTTCTGCCGGCGTGCTGGGGTTTATTGAAGCCCCAGCGCAGATCATTCCTCCGGCAGGTGTGGGATCGTTCTCCGAATATGCTGCACTTCTGGTGCTTACGGACCATGCCGAATCTGGCCGGGTCTGGGTGGAACAGCTCCAAAGTCGAAAGGCTGTGGACCCTGTGCTTTCCAACCAGCCATTGATGGTGGCGGCAAGCGCGCAGGCAGGACCGCTGCTGCAACCCTACGTGTCTGCGGGGCAAATCGATGGCCTCATCAGCGGACTTGCCGATGCGGCTCGTTATGAATTTGTGAATAATAGCCGCCCTGGACTCGCGCGCTCCTACTGGGATACGTTTGGGATCGGGTTGATGATGTCGGTTGTCCTGATCCTTATAGGCAGCCTTTGGAGCTTGTTTACAGGAATACGCGCCCGCCGCGCGAATGCCGAACAGGGATAATCGGATGCCCATCGAACTTATCTCCGCACTCACTGGCTTGATCCTGACGTTGATGGTCTTTAGCTATCTCATCGGAGACAACCCTTTATTCCGCATTGCTGTGTATGTATTTATTGGTGTTGCTTCCGGGTACGCAGCGACCATTGTCTGGCATTACGTGCTGGTTCCCAAACTGTTTCAATCTCTTATAGCACTTAATCCACTTACCCTTGTTCCGCTTGCTTTTGGTGTTTCCCTGCTGGCAAAGCTTTCCCCGCGCACAGCATGGATCGGTAGCTTTGCAATGGCTGTGCTGGTGGGGGTGGGCGCGGCTGCTGCGATCGGTGGGGCGTTGATCGGAACACTGCTGCCTCAGGCGCAGGCGGCAATCGATGGGTTCGATCTCCTCTCTGCAGGGAGTGGATTGGAAGCTGCCTCGCGTCTGTTCGAAGGAGTGATCATGCTCGGAGGGACCGTCTTTACCCTGGCTTCTTTCCACTTCAGCGCGGGACAGGCAGTGGATGGCGTTCCGAGGCGAAATCGAATTATCGAGGGCATTGCATGGGTTGGACGCATCTTCATCGCGATCACATTCGGTGCCTTGTTTGCGGGAGTATATATGTCAGCTCTAACAGCCATGATCGAACGGTTGAATTTTGTCCTCAATTTCATCAGAGGGTTGACTGGGTTTTAGAATATGCCTGCATCGCTGGTCCAAAACGAATCCATCCTTGCAATAGACGTCGGCGCAACCGTGACACGCGCTGTCTTATTCGACGTAGTCGAAGGGCAGTATCGCTTTGTTGCCTCCGGTCAGGCACCTTCCACGGCAGAGGCACCCTTCAAGGATATTGGTATGGGCGTGCGCGAGGCGATCACGAACTTACAAAATGTTACCGGTGCCAGGCTGCTCGGGGAACATGACAATAATCTGATCGCTCCAGCCCAACCGGATGGGTCTGGTGTGGACGCGGTTGTCGGGACCATCTCCGCGGGACCAGCGGTCAAGACCGTTGTGGTGGGTTTGCTCTCGGATGTCTCTGTGCAGAGCGCGCGGCGGCTCGCAGAGTCCACGTACAGCCGTATTGTGGATACGCTTGATCTCTCCGACCACCGCCGTCCCGATCAGCAGATGGACAGCATTGTGCGTTCGCGGCCGGATCTGGTCGTCCTCACTGGTGGCACAAATGGCGGCGCCTCGCGTTCTATCCAAAGGATGCTGGAAGCGATTGGGCTGGCGTGCTACCTGATGCCGTTGGAAAAACGCCCGATGATTTTATATGCAGGGAATCAAAAACTTGCAGACGATGTGAAAGAATTGCTGGGTGGTCATGCTGGCAAGGTGGAGGTCAGTTACAATGTACGCCCCTCCCTTGAAACCGAAGACCTGGACCCCGGACGCTATGAGCTTGCTTTGTTGATGACAAAACTGCGTCAGGGGCAGATCAGAGGCGTGGAAGAGTTAAACCTTTGGACTGCCGGAAATCTGTTGCCTACGGCGTATGCACGGGGGCGCATGATCCGTTTTCTGAGCAAGCTGTATGAATCGACGCGGGGTTTGTTATGTGTGAACGTTGGTGCTTCGGCGACGTCGGTCTCGGCCGGGTTTGCCGGCGAATTAGCACTGGGTGTGTATCCACAGTATGGACTAGGGGAAAATCTGGCTGGCTTGCTACAGCAGACCGATATCGAAGATATCATGCGCTGGCTGCAACTCGATATTTCCGCCAGCATGCTGCGCGAGTATATGTTCCAGAAATCGTTATATCCCTCCTCCATCCCGGCGACGAAGGAGGAAGTGGCGATTACGCAGGCGCTCGCGCGACAGGCTTTGTACCTCGCTGTGCGAACGGTACAAAAGGATTTCCCGGTCCACGCGCGTCCTACCCGAAATGGCGTGATGCCTCCGCTCGATTTAATCCTCGGTGCCGGAGGGGTGATCAGTGATGGGACATCGCTTGGGCAAAGTTTATTGCTGCTGCTCGACGCGATCCAACCGGTGGGAATCATGCCTATCTTGCTGGATCAAAACAACTTATTGCCTCTGCTCGGCGTGGCGGCCTCGCGTAGCCATTACCTGCCGGTGCAGGTGATCGAGTCAGGGGCGTTTATTGGCTTGGGGACAGCTGTCTCTGTCATCGCTTCCGCGAATTATGGTGATCAGGTCCTGCGTGCCCGGCTCAGCTATGCAGACGGAACGGAAGCGCGTGCCGAGGTCAAGTTTGGCGGGCTGGAGATCCTGCCCCTGCCCAATGGACAAACTGCACGCCTTAGCTTGCAGCCATTCCATCGCGCGGATGCCGGGCTGGGTCCTGGAAAGAGCGGAACGGTCACGGTAACAGGGGGAGCTTTGGGAGTCGTCATCGATGCGCGCGGGCGTCCGCTGCAAATTCCAAATGATCCCGTGCGGCGGCGTGAACTGATGAAGCGCTGGTCGTACGCGGTGGGAGGCTAGAATGCTTGCTCCGATGCTTCATGTGTTGCCTCTTGCCACAATCGTCCGTGAACGAACACTTCCGGTTGCAGGCAAGGTGAACGCGCACGTCAACCAGCGTGTGAATCCAACCGACGTGATTGCGGAAGCCAATTATGCGCGTGAGCATGTGCTGTTCGACGTGGCACGCACGTTTGGCGTGCCAGTGAGCGCCGCAGATAAGATGATCAAGGTCAACACCGGTGACCGGGTGATGCAGGGCGCGCTGGTCGCGGAAAGCGGAGGCTTGATGTCCCGCTCGATCAAGGCGCCACGTGCAGGACGTGTGATGATCGTGGGCAGCGGACAGGTGTTGATGGAAGTCGGCGATACGCGCGTGGAATTGCGTGCAGGGTTACCTGGTGTGGTGACCCAGGTGTTGCCTGAGCGAGGCGTTGTCATCCAGACGGCAGGTGCACTGATTCAAGGCGTGTGGGGGAACGGTCGCATCGACAACGGCTTGATGGTAAACCTCCTACAAAAGCCAGATGAGGTCCTCACGGCGGATCGTCTCGATGTGAGTCTGCGAGGGTCGGTGATTTTGGGTGGGCACGTGCGCGACGCCGAAACCCTCAAAGCCGCGGCAGAGCTGCCCGTGCGCGGCCTGATCCTTTCCAGCCTGCTCTCACCTTTGATCGTGCCAGCCTATCAGATGCGTTACCCTATCCTCGTGACTGACGGGTTCGGTTCTATGCCAATGAACTCGGCGGCGTACAGGCTCTTGACGACGAACGATAAACGTGAAGTCACGGTGAACGCGGAACACTTCGACCGTTATTATGGCAATCGCCCCGAAGTGATCATTCCGCTGCCGGTTTCCACCGAGCCGCCCGAACCGAACAGC
>DATFHE010000086.1:0-3151 GCA_035248745.1 Anaerolineales bacterium
CGATGGGATTAACCGGCTCGGTATCTGATTGAACAGGCAATTTTGGCATTGGTATAGCCCGTCTCGTGTGAGACGGGTTTTTCTTGTGTACAATGAGAAGATTACTAAGCCGAGAGATAACTTATATATTTTGGAGGGACGATGCACGAGATAACATTGCTGATCAATATCGCCGTGGCGCTGGTGTTGGCTTTCGTGGGTGGGATACTTGCGCGCCGCATCGGACTCCCCACAATTGTCGGTTACATGCTGGCAGGCATTGTCATTGGTCCTTTTACGCCCGGGTTTGTCGGAAATATCGAAACAATCAGTCAACTTGCCGAGCTGGGAGTAATCTTTCTCATGTTCGGCGTTGGTTTACACTTCTCGCTCAGAGACCTGTGGAGGGTCCGCAGTATTGCAATCCCCGGCGCACTCGGGCGTATGTTAATCACCACCTTGATAGGCTACGGACTCAGTCAGTTCTGGGGGTGGACGCCCGCTGCAGGACTGGTTCTGGGTCTGGCAATTTCTATTGCCAGTACGGTTGTCCTCTTGCGCGGTCTTACAGATAATGGATTGCTCAATACGCCGCCCGGTCAGGCGGCGATTGGCTGGGTGATCGTCGAGGATCTGGCGACCGTTTTGATTTTGGTCCTGCTGCCGAGTCTGGTCCATACGTCGAATGGGTTCAACTGGGGACAACTGGGCATAACTCTGTTGAAAGCCGCCGGTTTTGTCCTCCTTGCATTGTTCGCAGGTACGCGTTTTATCCCCTGGCTGCTGATGCGCATCGCGCATACCCGATCGCGTGAACTGTTCATCCTGGCAATCCTCGCGATTACGCTGGGAATCGCTCTCGGTGCCGCGGAGCTCTTCGGTGTATCGCTGGCACTGGGTGCATTTGTGGCAGGGGTTGTAGTCAGTGAATCGCCGCTTAGCCATCAGGTGGGCGCGGATATCTTTCCGTTTCGAGAATCCTTTGCAGTCCTCTTTTTCGTCTCCATTGGAATGCTCGTCAACCCGAGTTATTTGCTGAACAACATTGGCTCGATTCTGGCGTTGACCGCTTTAATCATCCTTGGCAAGGCGCTTGTGACTCTGCTGATGGGCGCGGTCCTGCCCTGGTCTGCGCTGACAACGCTCGTTCTGGCGGCTGGCTTGAGTCAGATCGGTGAGTTTTCATTTATCCTGGGGCAGGAAGGCTTGAGTCTCGGCTTGCTCGAACGGGATCAATACTCCCTGATTTTGGCAGGTGCGCTGTTATCCATTACACTCAATACACCAATCTTCAGGCTGATCCATCCAATGGAAAAATGGCTGCAGCGCTTTCCTGTCACATGGAAGCTGCTTAACCGCCACTTCGTTTTACCGGCTCACGAAGAGGAATCCTTCAAGGAACACGTCGTTATCGTGGGATATGGACGCGTGGGGCGGCATATTGTCAGCCTGCTGCAGGAATTGAGAGTTCCTCATCTTGTTGTAGAGGCAGATGCACAGCGGGTAGAAGAATTGAACCAGCGCGGCATTTTCACTCTCTTTGGGGATGCCGCCAACTCGGAGGTGCTCACGCATAGCGGACTCCGGCGCGCTCGCGCGCTTGTGGTAGCCGGACCGGATGAAGCCTCCAGTGAGCTTGTAGTGGCCGCTGCTCGGGATCTGGCGCCCGAATTGCCAATCATCGCCCGCGCCTCCACCGAAGATGGGATTGATCGCCTCGCGAAACTGGGCGCGCAGGATGTCATCCACCCCGAACTCGAAGGCGGGTTGGAAATTGTGCGACATACGCTCCTGCAATTGGGTTTTCCATCGCAGGAAATCTACCGCTACACCGACGCTGTGCGGCGCGACCACTATGACATGGCGCTCAACACCGAGGAGGAACACCGCCTGCTGCATGATCTCCTGGAGGCCGCAAACAGCCTCGAGGTCCATTGGTTCCGTCTGGCAGAAGGGAATCAGCATATTGGTCAGACGCTAGCGCAGGCGAACCTGCGTGCTAAGACGGGTGCCTCCGTGATCGCGATCCTGCGCGAGGGGCACCTGATCCCCAACCCAAAATCCATGACGGTATTTCAGGCGGGAGACCGAATTGGACTCATCGGGGACAAGGAAGAGATTGGCGCAGTCGAAGAGTTGCTGGCAGAGTCTGAATCCGAGACGAATCCGATAGGCGTCGAATGGGAAACGTAGAACACACAGCCAAAGCGTTCGAACAGTGGATGCCAGGGAAGGGGCGTTGCTGTGTAAGTTCCCGAAGCGAGGAATGGTTCCTGGGAAGATGATTATGTTACGAAAGGTCCTGCACTGGGTTGCACCACCCTTCTTTGAAGGAGATGACGACAAAACCCGCGCGGCGATTTTGCTAAACATCATCCTGTGGATCTCCATTGCTGCCACCCTCTTCTATAACATCTTTGCTCCCATTGATCCTTCCATGGAACTGCGTCGCAATGTCATTGTTGCTGTATTCTTATTGACGTCGTTAATGTTCAAACAACTGGTCAACCGGGGTCATGTGCGGTTCATTGGAATCTTGATCGTATTTGTACTTTGGCTGCTGGTTACCGTTGCCATGGTTCTTGACCCGGATGAAAACAACCCTGCTTTTATGGCGTATGTAGTGATCGTGGTTTGCGCTGGACTCGTTCTAAACTGGCGGGCGTCTATCTTTTGGAGCCTCCTGAGTATTCTCACCAGTGGAATGATCCTCATCCTTGGGCATAACGGTATCCTTCCAGCTTCCCCTCAGAACATTCCTGCTTCCTCGCTTTGGATTGCACAGGCGGTGTATATCCTTACGTCCACGGTTCTTCTTAGCCTGGCGATACGCAAAATCGACGAAGCGTTTGCCCGGGCGCAGCGTGAACTTAACGAGCGCAAGCGCGTCGAAGCCGAGCGGGAAAAGATCATCCATGAGTTGGAAGCCAAAAATGCCGAATTAGAACGCTTCACCTATACGGTCTCACACGATCTTAAGAGTCCCCTGATTACCATCAGCGGATTTGTCGGCTTGCTGGAAATCGATGCGAAATCTGGCAACACCGAAAAATTCAAGGCAGATCTGCAACGGATCAACGAAGCGGCGGAAAAGATGCGACGCCTGCTCAATGAACTGCTCGAACTCTCCCGCATTGGGCGTCTGGTAAATCCGCCTTACGATATCCCATTT
>DATFHE010000087.1:0-4198 GCA_035248745.1 Anaerolineales bacterium
CGCAACCGCTGCGCGAAAACGGCCGTTCGTAAAAAGTTCGAAAAGAGGCGCAAGCAAATTATGCTCCGCAAAGTGCTTTGGAATAACCAAGTCGTATCGTTCTTGAAATAACGGAATAAACTCCAGGTCTAACGCCTGCGCTGCCGCGGCAATCCCCAACCCACAATCCGCGCGACCAGACGCGATCGCGGCGGCAACACCGAGATGGGTATACTCCTCTTGAGAGTAACCAGCAATGTACTCAGGAGCAATTGCGTTTCGTTTCAAAGAATAGTCGAGCAAAACGCGCGTCCCGGCACCGCGCTGCCGGTTCACAAACTGCACCTGGGGCTTGGTCAGGTCCTCCAGGGCGTAAATCCCTTTGGGATTTCCACGTCTCACCATCAATCCCTGGTCACGACCCACCAGGGCAATCACTTTAACAGGTATACCCGGCATATACTGGCGGATGTAGGAAATATTGTATTCGCCCGTTTCAGGGTTGAGAAGATGTGAGCCTGCAAGATGTGCCTCCCCGCGTCGAAGAGCGATCAGCCCGCCCTGCGAGCCGACGTTAGCAGAGACAAGCCTGCGATCCTGCTCGGCAAGGAATTGCGACATTAGGTCCAGAGTGAGATCATGGGAGCCAATACAAAATATAGTTCGTTCGATCTCGCGTCTGCTTCGATATAGACGAACCTGTACGTTTTCACCTGCCTCTATTCCCTGAGTCCCGCGTGGAATGAGAGCAAGCCCGTCTGCCTGTACCAGAGATGTGATGACTCCCGCGCCGCGCGCTAACGGCGCGGCGAGAATCTTGTCCCCTACTTTGCCAACGGCGACTCGCACAAAATCGTCATCCCCGGGAGGAGAGACGATCTTGCGCGTCAGGGTTGCCGTTACCGTTGGCAGTTCGTTCGGTCTTCGACCCAGCCAGGCTGCGATCAACGGTTCGACAAAGATATCGACCGTCAGCGCTGCAGAAACAGGGTATCCCGGGATACCGATGATTGGAACAACGGACGATGGCTGTTGAACAATCGTTCCCAGAATGACAGGATGACCGGGACGGACGGCAACACCGTGCACAAGTAATTGACCTAATTTCTCAACAACCCTTGCCGAGAAATCTTCTGCACCCGCGGACGACCCTGCATTCAGCAGGACCAGGTCATGGGTCTGCGCGGCTTCCTGCACGCGCTTACAAATAGAGTCAAAATCATCTTTTGTGATCGGAAAGCGCGTCGGCTCGCCGCCCATAGATTTGATCTGCGCCGCGATCACCAGCGAGTTATATTCCAGAATGTCCCCGGCTTTGAGGTCACTGCCAATTGGAACAAGCTCCGTTCCCGTAGGCAGGATGGCGACCCTCGGCTTGCGCGCGACGTGGATCTGCTGATGCCCTGACGCCGCAATTGCCCCCAGGTCGGCGGGTCTCAAAATGTGACCTGCAGGCAGGACGAGCTGTGTCGCGACAATATCCTCCCCCAACGGGCGAACATGGCTCCAGGGTGGCACCGAGGCACGAATACGAATAAAAGCTGGCTTACGAATTTCCTTTGTGATAGTGCCCACTTCATCCAATGATTCGACGTTCTCGATCGGAATGACGGCGTTCGCCCAATCTGGCAATGGATCGCCCGTATCCACGTATTCTGCTTCTGGTCCGATTTGCAACTCTATAGGACGAGAAGGTAGCGCGCCATTTGTGTGCACTGCGCGGACGGCAAACCCATCCATCGCAGAGGCGTGATAATGGGGAGAGGACAGCTTCGCCCAAATGGGCTCCACCGTCACGCGTCCCAGCGCATTTTCATCGAGGGGAATGGACTCAACACCAAGCACCCCCCATAAGTTTGCAAGCTCTAAGGCTTTCTTTAATCGCGTCTGTGCCTCAGGGAGCGGAATGTCGTGCAGGTAAACAGACATCTAATGATTACGCATTACTACGTACCGATTACCCGATCACTTCCACATCATGGGGACCCGACTCTTTGAGTCCCGCGCCCGTCATCCGCACGAAGATTGCCTTCTCCTGCAGCTCCTCGATCGAATGTGCCCCGCTATAACTCATCCCAGACTGCAAGCCGCCAACCAGCTGCGTCAGCACTTCGCGTGCCTTGCCGCGATATGGAACTGCTGCTTCCACTCCTTCCGCGACATAATCCTCGATTTCCTCCTGCGTGAGGTCATTGCCTTCGCGATTGTTGCGCTTAATGTTCGCTTCCAGCGAAGCCATCCCTCGCGAAGCTTTATAGCGATGCCCTTTGCGGGTCATGATCATGCCGGGGCTTTCGTCGGTGCCGGCTAACATACTGCCGATCATTACGGTCTGCGCGCCCGCCGCCAGCGCCTTTGCCACATCGCCCGGCGTGCGAATTCCACCATCTGCAATCACAGGAATACCATAGGGACGCGCCGCTTCTGCGCATTCGATCACCGCGGTCAACTGAGGGACACCTGATCCTGCGACAACCCTCGTAATGCAGATGGACCCGGGCCCGACACCGACCTTGACAGAGTCGGCGCCCGAATCGATCAGCCGCTTTGTCCCGTCCGCTGTCGAGACATTTCCTGCAATGATCTGCGCGCTCGGAAAATGTTTGCGAATGTTTTGGATCATTTCAATTTCGAGATGTGAATCGCCATGAGCGATATCTACAACAATACAGTCCGCGCCTGCCTCGAGGACCGCCTCCACGCGGCGCATTTCCTTATCACGCA
Organism: Anaerolineales bacterium; assembly: GCA_035248745.1. Lineage (GTDB taxonomy): Bacteria > Chloroflexota > Anaerolineae > Anaerolineales > Villigracilaceae > Defluviilinea. The sequence goes on from DATFHE010000087.1 coordinate 2,704, forward strand.
CACCCACTGCCGCCCCGACAGATAACCGTCCTTTAGAGTCTTTGGTTGCTTTCGGGAATTGCGTGATCTTCATAATGTCCTTCAGGGTCACCAGCCCTGCCACTTTGCCATCCACCGTTACCAGAGGCAGCTTTTCCACTCGATATTCATGCAAAAACTTTTCAGCTTCCTTCAGGGACGTATCGGGCGGAGCGCTATGCACATCCTTTGACATGATGGCAGTCACCGGCTTGGTCAAATCGTTTTCAAACAGCAGATCTCGAGTCGAGACAATGCCGATCAACTTTTCATCCTTATCCAGGATCAAGATTCCGCCCGTGCCTGTCTCCTCCACTACCTGCTTCACATCGCCGATTGTATTTGTCTCCCTCATGGTCAGTGGCTTATCCACAATGAAGGACTCTGCCTTCTTAACGCGCTGGATCTGACGCGCCTGCTCGGCAATCGTCATAAAACGATGGATCATCCCGATTCCACCTTCACGCGCCATTGTGATCGCCATTTCGCTTTCCGTCACAACATCCATGTTGGCAGACACGATCGGGATTTGCAGGGCAATCTTCTTCGTCAAACAAGTCGTAGTGGAAAGGGTACGTCGCGAGTCCACATCGGAATACTGCGGCACCAGTAGTACATCATCATAGGTTAAAGCCAGCTCAGGCAAAATTTTCATGGTTGCTCCTCTTGAATCAAACCGCGCGAATTATAATGCTTGACGATGACTCTTCACGCGCTTTCCCCGTTGGATGGACGTTATATAGATGAGGTTTCTCCCCTCCGAGAGTTTTTCTCTGATTTCGCCTTCTTCCGTACCCGCGTACTGGTCGAGCTGGATTTTTTATCGGCTCTCGCGAAGACAGGTGTAATCCCCTCTGAGGCTTTGTCGGACGACCAGTTCGACCTACAAGACTTTACTGAGGAAGATGCAGGTAAGATCCAGGAATATGAAAAGACCACACGACACGATATCAAAGCAATTGAATATTTCCTGCGTGAGAAACTGCCGCCGGAGCTTCATCCTTATATCCATTTCGGTCTGACCTCGGAGGACATCAACAATATTGCGCAAGCAACTCTCTTACGGAATGCGCGTGATAAAGTGTTGCTCCCCGCCCTCGACAATCTCATTGCATCCTTGCGCGATTTCGCCAAGATGTATCGCGCCCTGCCCTTCCTCGCCCGAACTCACGGGCAACCAGCGGTGCCCTCCACTCTGGGGAAAGAGATTGCCGTGTACGTGGTCCGGCTCATGAAGTGCCGCGAAGAAATCGAGAATCATAGATTCGAAGCCAAGCTCACAGGCGCAGTGGGAAACTTCAATTCGTGGCAAGCCGCCGCGCCTGAATTAGATTGGATCGCATTCAGCAAAGAGTTCATCCAAAGTATGCGGCTGGAGCCCAACTTCGTCACAACGCAGATCCTCCCATACGACAACTGGATCCGATATTTTGACTCCATCAAACTAACCAATTCAATACTTGTTGACTACGCGCAG
>DATFHE010000088.1:0-2916 GCA_035248745.1 Anaerolineales bacterium
CTGGCTGATGGGGATCTCGCGTTGCGCCGTCAGGTAAAGCGTCAGGAAGGGGATAACAAAGCCGCCGAGACGGTTGATGAGAGTTCCAGTCCAGATCAGCCAGTAGGTGGGAGGCAAGCCTTCGACGAGGGAACGCAGGCCCTTTTGGTTCATATAAGTTTTCCTGGGGTGATTTCAAAAGTATAACAGATGTTCTAAGAATCAAAGAGCCTCCGAAGAGGCTCTTTCTTACGTTTTGAGATGAAGTGAATTACACGTCAAACGCCCATTCGCCCTGCCGCATCACAGGCTCGCGCGTGCCATCTTCCCTGATGCCGTCGATGTCCATTTGTGGCGAGCCGATCATGAAATCTACGTGGTTGAGACTGGTATTCCCGCCCGCGGCGTTGAACTCTTCATCTGTTAATTCTTCGCCGCCGGTGAGTGTAAAGCGATAGCCGCGTCCGATGGCGATATGACAGGAGGCATTCTCGTCAAAGAGCGTGTTGTAGAAGAGATGTCCGCGCTGGGCAATGGGGGAGCTGGCAGGAACCAGCGCAACTTCCCCCAACCTTGTGGAACCTTCATCGGTGTCCACCAGCTTTTGCAGGATTGCCTCGTTCTTTTTTGCTGTGACTTTGACGATCTTCCCATTTTCAAACTTGACGCTGAAATCTTCGATCAGGCTGCCGCCATAGCTCAGTGGGAACGTGGAGGTCACGATTCCATCCGCCCGATGACGGTCTGGCAGGGTAAAGACTTCTTCCGTGGGCATGTTGGCGGTGAATGCAACTCCATTTTCTGCCAGCGATTGGGCACTGATCCATTTATGCCCATTCGGCAAGCCCAGCGTGAAGTCTGTTTTATCTGATTTATAGTGTAATGCGGAGTACTTTTTCGCTTGCAAGTAATTGGCTCGTTTGCGCAAGTTCTTGATATGTTCCTCCCACGCGGCAACAGGGTCAGTGGCGGTGGCGCGGGTGGTCTCAAAAATGGCTTGCCACAGTTTTCCCATGGCTTCTTCGGGATCGAGATCGGGGAAGATCTTGGCTGCCCAGGCGGGCGCTGCCGCGGCCGCGATAGACCAGTTGCTTGCATTCCGGGTGACGAGTTCGCTGATCGGCGCCCAGTTCTCCAGATGACCGTGCTGCATGGCGCCGACCCGCTCGAAATCCAGCCCACGATAGACATCCGGGTCATTGGCGTAGATGGAGAGCAGGGCATCTCCGTTTTTCAGCATATCAAGAATGCCGCTAACCATCCACTTGGGATATTCGCTAAACGAATCGGCGGGAGCATGCTGCAAGCGCAGGCGCAGCATCTCTTCATCTCCCCAGATCACATCTACAAAGCGCGCGCCCGCCGCATACGCCGCTTTGGTCACGGCATGAACAAGAGCTCTGCCTGCCGGAGGCACACCTCGGGCTGTCGCGTTCGTAATAATCAGTCTCTGACCTGCCCGCAAATTCAGACCGACCCTTACAATCGCTTCGGCGTACTTCTGTAATAATTCCTGATGATGCTGTTGTGATTCCATCGGGGGTCCTCCGCACGATTTTTTTGCTAGTATAGCATGAACCTGTTCGTGAGAATTTGTGTTATATAGTGCGCATCAAAGCTGCTTTCTCAGGAGACATTATGCTTAGCATCGAAAAAATCAACACAGAGAACAAGGTACAGGTAAAACGCTTTGTGGATTTACCCTACCGGCTTTATAAAGACTGTCCGCAGTGGGTACCGCCGTTATTCATCGATGCCTATCTTCCATTGAACCGGAAGAAACATCCCTTCTTCGAGCACTCTGAAGCGGATTTTTTTCTCGCCATTCGCAATGGGGAAGTGGTAGGGAGAATTTGTGCCGCAAATAATAAGTTGTTCAATGAGTATCACAAAACGAAAAAAGCTCATTTCTACGGCTTTGAGGCAGTGAATGATTTGGAGGTGGCGAGCTGTCTCTTTGATGCGACGTTTGCCTGGGCGAAGGAGCGCGGGCTGGATACGGTGATCGGTCCGAAAGGGCTTTCGCCGTTCGATGGCTACGGAATCCTGGTGGAAGGGTTTGAGCATCGCCAGATGATGACGATGATGAATTACAACTACGATTACTATCCCAAATTAATCGAAGCGCTTGGTTTTGAAAAAGAAGTGGATTTCGTTTCGTGCTATCTTCCCGCCGATTCCTTCAAAATCCCGGAGCGGGTAGAGCGCATAGCCAGACGTGTGTTGGAGCGCGGTGATTTGTGGGTTAAGCCGTTCAAGAGCAAACGGGAACTGCTCCAGTGGGCGCCACGCATCGGATATGCCTATAACAAGGCGTTTATCCATAATTGGGAATACTATCCCTTCACAGAAGGGGATGTAAAGTATGCTGTGGACAATGTCTTTATGATCGCCGACCCGAGACTAATCAAACTCATTCTATATAAAGAAGAGATTGTCGGTTTCCTGTTTGCGTTCCCCGATGTCTCCGCGGCGCTCCAGCGTGCCAAGGGACGGTTGCTGCCTTTTGGGATTGTGGACATACTTCTTGAGATGAAGCGCACGAAAACAATTTCAGGCAACGGCATGGGCATCCTGCCGGAATTTCAGGGGAAGGGTGGGAATGCTTTGCTCTACTATGAAATGGGAAAGACCGTGCTTGGCTTTAATCAATTTGAACACGTCGAAATGACCCAGGTCGCCGAGACCACCCGCCAGATGCGCGCCGATTTAAAGAATCTCAATGGGGTGGAATATAAGAACCATCGGGTGTATCGTAAGGTGATTGGATAGGCCGGTATACAGGAAAACAGGTACATAAGGAAACATGTGAGCTTGTATACTTGTTTTCCTGTTTACTTGCCTACTTATTCCTAGCCAACCAGAACGTTGACTTCCTCCCCCAACGGTGTATCTCCATTCTTGCTCGCGCTGCTCAACGGCAAAACCACATGAAAT
>DATFHE010000089.1:0-5135 GCA_035248745.1 Anaerolineales bacterium
TGCCTGCACCTGGTCGAGTTCCCGGTAGGTCTCTGCCGAGAGGTTGACATCCTTCAAAAAGGAGAGCTGCGCCTTGATGGCGAACAGACGCTGCTGCAGGTCGTCGTGCAGTACCTGCGAAATGCGGTGACGTTCCTCCTGCTCTACCCTCGTCAGCTCGGCAGCGAGCGAGCGGATTTTTTCTTCCGATTGGATACGCTCAGTGATATCGGTGGCAAGCACAGCGATCCCACTTGGCTCGCCCTCTCCCTCTTCCAGAGGATACATGGAAAGCTGGACAGACACGCGTTTACGTTTGACAGTTTGTAAGGTAAACTCTTCGCGCACACCACCCGGTACCGCCTGCTGAAAAAGCGCAGCGAACCTGCTTTGCTCTTCGGGCACAATCAACTTACGAAACGATGTGCCAACCAGTTTTTCGCAGTCTGTTTGAACCATCTCCCCGAAGCGCCCGTTGCAGTAAAAGATCGTCATATCGGGGATCAATGTCACCGCGCCTTCATTCATCGCCTCGACCATCATGCGATAGGGAATCTCCGCTTCGTTGATGGTCACCACATGAATGCCGTTCTCGCGGTTGACCACGAAGGCATCCACCATATATTGCTGGATGGCGCGCAGGGTTTCTTCTGTCTCTGCAAGCCGGCTTTTCAACTCATCCGCTTCATCCTGCACTTCTTGTTGCGCTTGGGTTCTCTTTGCCATCGATCAACCTTTCACATTCCTCGATTTACCATTCACTCTTACTTCGTTTCACGCAAGTCCAGCCCCACGAGGACGCGTTCGGTATTGGAAAGATCGCCGATGATCTTCTTGATGGGCTGAGGTAATTTTCTTACCAGAGTCGGGATGGCAAGGATCTGGTCCCCGCTTGCCAATTGCGGCTTCTTCAACAGATCGATGACTTCGATTTCATACTGTCCTGGCATATGCTCTTCACAGATCTTCTTTAAGTTGGCGAAGGCGGCGAGGCTCTTTGGCGTTTGCCCGGCAACATAAAGCCGCAGCTGGTACGTCTTTTGTGGTTGGCGGGATCGCTTTTGTGACTTTGATTTCTCCACTTGTATTCTCCTTACTTAATCCGTTAACACAGCAAAACGCGAGATATATTTCAAATTCTTTCAGGGTTTGCTGAACCTTGTCTGATGTCCAGCGAGATCCCTTTCTCCAATCTTGATGCCATCACTGGTCAACTCAAAGGAACGGATCTGGTTCGAATGTGACATGCCGCGCGATTTCAGAACGAATAAACCGCGGTGGCGTTCCCCGTTGTTCTCTAGGTTGCGCAAACCGATCCAGGCATCAATCAACGAGGAAATTCCTACCACCGATTGATCGGCAGCTTCTTCCCCTGAGATCATCGTCACAAATAATCCTGTAATCTGGTTCGACTTGAGAAAGTCAATGATTCTCGTCACGGCAGATTTGATTTCCGCCGCGTTGCCAACTGGAGAAAAGTCCGTAATTGGATCCATGATCACGACGCTGGGCTTAAATTCCTGGATCATGTCATACATACTCACGAGGTGCATTTCCAGACCATATTGGCTGGGACGAGCCACGTGAAACCGGAGCAACCCTTTTTTGATATGCGGTGCCAGGTCGATTCCCACCGAGCGCATATTACGCAGGATCTGATTGGATGATTCTTCAAAGGCGAAATATAAACAGCGTTCCCCGCGCTGGCAGGCTTCGTCCGCGAAGGCGGCAGCGAGTGTGGTTTTGCCTGTTCCCGCCGTTCCCGAGAGCAGGATACTGCTTCCCCGGTAAAAGCCCCTACCGCCCAGCATCTCATCCAGCTCTTTGATGCCTGTCGATACGCGTTCCGTGGATACCTGGTGTTCGAGTCCGAGGGATGTGATGGGCAGGACCGAGATGCCATGCCTACCGATCAGGAATGGATACTCATTCGTGCCGTGCAGGCTGCCGCGATATTTGACGATTCGCAGGCGCCGCGTGGAGACTTGCTCATTCACGCGATGATCGAGCGTGATGACGCAATCGGCGACATATTCCTCCAGCCCGAAGCGGGTCATCGTCCCATTGCCGCGTTCCGCGGTAATGATTGCTGTCACACCCTTGTCCTTGAGCCAGCGAAAGAGACGCTGCAGCTCAGCGCGCAGGATGCCCTGGTTCGACAGGGCAGAAAAGAGAACCTCGATCGTATCGAGCACTACACGCTTGGCGCCAATCGAGTCGATGGCATGACTGAGACGGATAAAAAGTCCGTCGAGATCATAATCGCCGGTCTCTTCGATCTCACCTCGTTCCACGTGCACGTGATCGATCAGCAGCTTCTTTTGCTTGCCTAGCTTTTTGAGATCAAAGCCCAGAGATGCCACGTTCTCGGCGAGCTCCTCGGCATTCTCTTCGAATGCTATAAAGACGCCGGGTTCCTCGTACTGGGTGGCTCCGTTGACCAGGAACTCCATGGCAAAGAGGGTCTTGCCGCAGCCCGCCGCGCCGGCGACCAGGGTAGGTCTGCCTTTCGGCAATCCACCGCCGGTGATCTCGTCCATACCGGGAATGCCGGTGGGGGATTTTGATAAGGATTTTAATTGACTGTTTTGTCTTGCCGGTGTCACAAAAAATTCTCCTCGAACCTGTTCAGGAGTGATTGATCAGAGGGCAATGTAGCCCGCGTATCTCAGGATCGCGTGGTAAAGGTCGGTGATGGGAAGGTAGATGTCAATTTTCCCCATATTCACGAAGGGAAATTAGCACTGATTATATACGCAAATGACCAGATGACAATAAAAAAGCCAGCGTAATGCTGGCGGAAGGTGTAGGTCTGATCAGGGAATGCTTAGGCGGATATTCATCAAGCTGAAGTTGTGTACGCAACTTACGTAATGTCTCGAGAGGAAAGCGAGAACAGTGCTGCGGCGTTCGATTGTCAACGGGCGGGTGCCAGAAGGAACGAGCCACAAAGGGATCTTCAGGCGCAAGCAGGCATGGTCGACGAGCGGGGTGGAACGTTTGGAGAAGGCTTCCTGTCATTACTGATTATTCACTTAACGAGTAGAGTGTGCCACGGCCTCCTGCCCGATGCGCACAACTTCGCGAGCGAGCAAATCGAAATCCTCCTGCTGGCTGCGGTGGTTGGCGATCGCGATGCGCAGGCAGTAGTGCCCCTGCAGGGTGGTGTAGGAGGGCGCGGCAATGCCCTGCTCGTGGAGCTGCATCAGGATTTCTTTGTTCAAGGCGTTTAGCTGCTCTGTATTCAGCCCGCTTGGGTGGAAGCGGAAACAAACAATATCCATGCCGACCGGCGCCATCAGCTCCAGACTCGGGTCGTTCTCGACAAGACCGGCGAAGTATTGTGCCTGTTCCACGTTGCGGGCAATCATCCGCCCGAAACGGTCGAGCCCGTGTTCCTTGATGGACATCCACACTTTGAGGGCGCGGAACTGGCGCGACAACTGCAAGCCATAATCGTTGAACCAGAGATGCCCTGCCGCCAGCCCGCGCGTCTCATGTGCCAGATACTCGGGGGTGAGCGAGAACGCGTTTCGATGTGCCTGGTCCGAGCGGACAAGGGCGCACCCAGCCTCAAAGGGAATGTGCATCCATTTGTGGAGGTCGAGCGCAATCGAATCGGCGCGCTCGATGCCTGTCAGCAGAGGCTTGATGTTCTCTGCCAGCACTGCCACGGCGCCGATCGCGCCGTCCACATGGAACCAGAGGTCTTCCTGCTTGCAAATATCCGCCAGTGCGTTGAGATCGTCAATCGCCCCTGTGTTCACCGTCCCGGCGCTGCCAATAACGCAGATCGGGCGGTAGCCCGCGGCACGGTCCGCTGCGATGGCTTGCTTTAGCGCCTCAAGGTTAATCGTGTAATCCGCATTCACGGGAATCTTTCGCAGATGATCGCTGCCGATGCCCAGCAGTTCCGCAGCCTTTTGATTGCAACTGTGTACTTCAGTGGAGGCGTAAACCGTTAATTGTTGAGGGGCTGCCTGCATCCCCAATTCGCGAACGTTGAAACCTGCTTTGGCGCTTCTGGCGACGGTGAGCCCGACAAAGTTTGCCATCGAACCCCCGCTGACCAACAAGCCGCTGGCATCTTTTGGGAAGCCCATCATATCCTTCAGCCAGTTGACGACCTGCTCCTCAACCAAAATGGCAGCATGATTCCCACCGCCGAGATTGGAATTTGTGATCGCCGCCATGAAATCTGCGAGAGCCCCGAGTACAGTCCCGTTGCCCATGTACCAGCCCCAAAAGCGTGGGTGAGTTGTCCCCATCGGATAAGGCAAGATCGTTTCCACAAATTCCTCATACGCTGCGTCTGCGCCCTCAGGTTCACGCGGCGCTCCCTGCTTAAAGCGAGCCGCCACTTCTTCCGGGATGGGCTGCCAGACAGGGCGTTCCCGGACCGTTTCCAGGTACGTGAGCGCATCATCTACCATGCGGTGCGCCAGTGCCCGCATCTCCTCCCAGTTTTCAGGGTCGAGGGTTTCATAGTGTTGCGTATTGTTCATTAAAGTATCCTTTTATGGCGAAGGTCAGGTTATTCCTACGAGACGTTTTGTGCCAGGCAAGGTTTACCATAAGAGATGACAATTGTCATGAGCCAATCACACACAAATTTTAGTTGGAACTGGACGTGGAAAGCAAAATGAGACTCGGGCTGCGGATCGATCCGCAGCCCGAGTCTCATTCATTGCAATACTTTTTTGGTGCGATCACAAAGCTAGATTCAAGATCAGTCCCCTGTCTTCCGAGATTTGCTTCACTTGTTCGATGATGCCCTCCGGTGGGAAGGTTAGCGATTCTCTGGACGACCAGGTAATGTATTGTCCCGCTGGCATCTGTTCGAGAGCCGTTGTGAGTGCATCCACACCAAGGAGAGTAGCATCTGCCGCTTTGATTTCCTCCAGAGTTTTTTCACGGTTTGTGCCAACCAGCAGAGAGAAATTCCATTGATCTCCATCCTGCCAGCTGTAGAGTTCATAGCCTTTCATGGACTCTGGAAATGGAGTAGGAGGCGCAGAGGCAGATCCACAGCCCGTAAGCAAGGATCCCACCAGAATAGTCAAGACGAAATACTGGACAACGTTCATCCTTTACTCTCCTTATGCAAAACACAAAGGGAATTTTTGGTTTAGACCCACTACTCCGTTGAAAAGTTC
>DATFHE010000090.1:0-4429 GCA_035248745.1 Anaerolineales bacterium
CATGCGGTGTGAGATTTCATCCGCAATCTGATTCAGGGTGATTTTGTTCCCCGAATGCGTTGGACATTCCACGAGGAAGTCGTCACTGTAATAGTGATGGAATTGCTGAAGGGACTCGACGATCAGGTAATTGACCGGGAACCAGATGGGACCCCGCCAGTTGGAGTTGCCGCCGAACATACCGCTGTCAGATTCTGCTGGAAGATAGGCAACGGCATATGTGGATCCATCCATTTGCAACTTGTAGGGATGTTCGTCATAGATACGGGAGAGCGAGCGAACCCCGAACGATGAAAGGAATTCGTTTTCATCCAGCATGCGGTACAGGACGCGCTTCATGCGGTGGCCGCGCAGAATCGCTAACAGACGCCGGTCGCCCATTTTGGGTTCTGACCAGCGGGAGACCAGCCTGGCAAGATCAGGACGGTGCTCCAGGAACCACTCCAGGTGTTGCTTAAACGTGGGAACTCTTTCGAGCAGGGCGGGCTCAATCGTTGTGACCGCAAACAGTGGAATGAGACCGACCATGGAACGGAGCTTGAGTGGGATCGTTTCTCCATGCTCGAAATGCAGGACGTCATAAAAAAATTCATCCTCCTCGTTCCACAACGAAATTCCCTCGCCGGCGATATTGTTCATAGCTTCGGCAATGAAGAGGAAATGCTCAAAAAATTTCAGGGCAATATCTTCATAGGCGTTATTACTTAGCGCCAGTTCCAGGGAAATGGTGAGCATGTTTAAGCAAAACATACCCATCCAGCTTGTGCCGTCGCTCTGTTCGATCCGTCCGCCCGTGGGGAGGGGTTTGCTGCGGTCGAAGACACCGATATTATCCAAACCCAGGAAACCACCCTGAAAGACATTCAATCCTTCGGCATCCTTGCGGTTGACCCACCAGGTAAAGTTAAGCATAAGCTTATGGAACATGCGCTCCAGGAAGTTACGATCTCCCTGCCCTTGTTCCTTCTCGCCGATCTTATAAATTCGCCACGTCGCCCAGGCTAACACAGGTGGATTCACATCTCCGAATGCCCATTCATAAGCAGGGATCTGTCCATTCGGGTGCTGGTACCATTCGCGCCCGAGCAGGAGCAATTGCTGCTTGGCAAAGTCGGGATCGAGCAGCGCCAACGGGATGCAATGAAACGCCAAATCCCAGGCAGCAAACCAGGGATACTCCCATTTGTCGGGCATGGAAATGATATCTGCCGCATTGAAGTGGCGCCATTCGTGGTTGCGTCCCTTTTTGCGTTCTGGGGGCGGCGGAGGTTGAGCAGGGTCGCCGACCAGCCACTCCTCCAGGTTATAGTGGTAGAGCTGTTTGGACCATAACATCCCGGCAAAGGCCTGGCGCTGCACATTGCGCTCGTCTTCGCTCAGGGAAGCTGGCTGGAGATCTGCATAAAATTCATCCGCTTCGGCCTGGCGCTGAGAAAATATTTCGTCGAAGGACTCGAACGGGTCAATCCCCGGGCTTTCATCCGTCTTCGTCAGGCGTAATCGCAGGCTGACGGATCCCCCCGCCTCAACTTTGCGTTCGTATATCGCCGCTGCTTTTGTCCCCATTTGTTCGGGGTTGATTGCTTCTTCCCGCCGCTCAGTGACGAATGCATGAAATGCATCTTTGACAAAGGGGGCTGCGCTGGGAGAGCCATAGAGACGCTCGCAGTTCGTCTCATTCTCAGTAAAGATCAGGGCTTCGGGTTCCTCGCAGGCGAGCAGGTATCTGCCCAGGGTCGCGTGATTCGCTTCCATCCAGCGATTGCGTTGACTCTCTCCGGATGAAACGTCCTTCAACGTCGGACGCGGGATTTCGTCATGTTCCCACCCCCAGCTCCACGTGTTACGAAACCAGAGGGTTGGCAGAATCCATAGATTCGCTGGTTCGGGTCCGCGGTTGAAGGCGGTGATGCGAATCAAAATGTCATCTGCCTCGGCTTTTGCGTATTCAACGAATACATCGAAGTACCGACTCTCCCTGAAGATGCCTGTGTCAAACAATTCATATTCGGGTGCGTCCTTGCCGCGCTGACGGTTGGTCTCAACCAACTCAGCATAAGGAAAGGCACGCTGCGGATACTTATAGAGCATCTTCATATAGGAATGAGTTGGCGTGGAATCAAGGTAAAAATAGTATTCCTTCCCATCCTCGCCGTGATTGCCTTCCGTTCCCGAAAGGCCGAAGAGCCGCTCCTTGAGAATCGGATCCTGTCCATTCCAGAGAGCAAGAGCAAAGCACAGACGCTGCTGCGCGTCGCTGATTCCTGCCAGCCCGTCCTCATTCCAACGATAGACGCGTGAACGTGCATGATCATGAGGGAAGTAATCCCAGGCATCGCCGCCCGGGCTGTAATCTTCGCGCACGGTTCCCCAGGCACGCTCGGAAAGGTAGGGCCCCCACTGTTTCCAGTCCGCCCTGCCTTCTCTGGTTTCCTGCAGGCGCTTTGCTTCCGTGGAGATTCTGGTGGGGTTCAACTCAGTTTTAGATTCCATGAAATGATATAAAGCCCTTGTAACACCTTAAGCAAGTGCGGTATATGACTTTGTATAAGCAGGAACGGCGAATGGAGGGCAGTATAGCAGTTTTTTGTACTATAATTAAAGTATGTTTAGCGGATTCATCTTCAGTGAAGATTGGCGGCACCCGATGGTGAGGACTCTTTTGGGTGCCACGCGCTGGAATCAATATATTGCAAACTGGCCGATTGTGTTGAATGCCCTGCATCGACTGTGGGAAACGGGGAAAGTATCTGAGTTAAAGAGTCCTTATTATGAACCGGTACAAAAGACAGAATACTAGCTTTTTGTAAGGGGAGCAACGTAGTCTCCGATGCTCACCAAACGCCGAAATCTTCCTTAACGAGCCTTCCTGGAATACAATCCAAATATATCCTTTTTATATCCGTCTTTTCTACTGGGATATATGTTCAGGTTTTACGGTTTTTGTTAAGGTTTAGTTTGAGAGGAGTCGGAAACTTTGACTATGAACAGCAGTGCGAACCAGAAGAGGGAGAACGACCCCTTTAGAATTGCTATTAAGGAAGATCAGATTACCCTCGCTCCCGAAAACCGGGCAACGATTCAAGTTGGCATTCTGAATGAAGGCTCCAGCGAAGAATATGTAGATATTTTTGTCAAAGGCGTCCCGCCGGAGTGGGTCACAATCCCCACGCCCGTGCTTCATCTGGCGTCGGGGGAGGCAAAGCTCGTTACGATAACGGTTGAGTCACCGGTCATTTCCGATAACCGCGTCGGGCAGTACCCTCTGGATGTCCATGTCGTCAGCCAGAACGATCCGAAGCGCGCAGCAGTTGCCCGCAGTACTTTAACAGTAGCTGCCTACCAGTCGAAGGGTCGGATTGGGGTATTGCTGGGCGCTATTGATTTCGCCGCGACACCGGGTACGACGATCGAGATCCCGGTCCTTCTGCAGAATCGCGGCGACCAGGAAGATAACTTTCGCCTGAACGTCAGCGGTCTCCCTGCTCACTGGGTGTCAGGCGGCGCCACACTGACCCGGCTGGAGCCAAACACGAGTGCTGAGGTCGAGCTAACGCTTCAAATTCCTCGCTCAGCGCAAGCCAGCGCCGGGCGAATGCCTTTCACGATCCAGATTGCCAGTCAGATCTTTCCTACGCAAACGACAAGCGTCCAGTGCGTTTTGACGATCGCGGCGTTTTCGCAGTTTTCCGCCTCACTGGAACCGGGTTCCCTGCAAGCCGGTCAGTTTGGACAAGTGAGCGTCTATAACGAGGGGAATACCATCGACGCCTACAGTCTGCATTTTCAAAGTCGAGCCGATGAACTGATCTTCGAGAAGGCTGTGCAAGTTCCGCGGCCGGGTCCGCACGGCACGCAGCAAATGGGAATTGCCTATGTGGAGATTCCGCAGGGGGAGAGGTTCCAGGTGGCTGCCGGAGAGCGGGGAACGTATTCCTTTCGTGCCAGGCTCCGCTCGCGGCCGCTTCTTGGCAACGAAGAAACCTATCCGTTTGGCGTACAGGTTCGTTCCACCGCGAACGAGCTGACGGAGCTCTCCGGGCAGGTCCTCGAGCGAGCCTACGTCCCGTTCTGGGTATTGCCCGTCGGTGTGGTTGGAGCTTTACTCTTTTGCATTTTATTCCTCATCCCTTTGAGAGGCATACCCACGTCTGGCACTGCCACGCAAACGGCTGCTGCAATTCAAACCCAGACGGCCTCCTCGGGGACTGGCGATCTGGATGGCGATGGACTGACCAATGAGCGTGAAGCGGCTCTCGGTACCGACCCGCTCAAAGCGGATACGGACGGTGACCGTCTAATCGATCTGGAGGAAGTCGAAAGGTATCAGACCAATCCGCTTGTAGTGGATACGGATGACGACCGTTTACAGGATGGTGATGAAATCCAAATCCATCTGACCGATCCGCGCAATCGTGATATGGATAAT
>DATFHE010000091.1:0-4171 GCA_035248745.1 Anaerolineales bacterium
TTCCAACCAATGGGAACATCCGGACATGCGGCTACGGTGGGAAGATAACCCGCGTGACGAACGCTGGGTGCCTCTGCATCGATTGCTTGCCGAAGTTTATGATCGCTACCAGCGCCCTCTTTTTATCGCGGAGACCAGCCACTTCGGCATTGGACGAGGACCCTGGCTGAGGGAAGTTGTGGATGAAGTTCGAGAAGCCATACTCAGAGGAGTGCCTCTGGAGGGCATCACCATTTATCCCATTATGGACCGGCCTGATTGGGATGATACTAACCACTGGCACAACAGCGGCTTGTGGGATCTGATCCCGGACGAGCACGGTGTACTCCAACGTGTGCTCAATGAGGAGTATGCGTCGGTATTTCGGGAAATCCTGCAGGAGGATTCGGTCCTGGAACGATAATCAGGTTGACAAGCACTTCCACTTTCAAAAAGGCGATGGAACTGTATCACTGGTTTAAACAAACATTCCCCGGTAATACTCAAAACCGGGGAATGTTTGTTTAATTTAGAAATGCAATTAGAGCAGATAACCATATTGGCGGGCAAGTTCAATAGCCTCCAATATCTTGCCGTTGGGGAGACGCTCACCGTCTTCACCGATGATCCAGATTCCATTGTGCAATTGCTGATTCTCATCGATCCAGTCATACATGGAGATCGCTGGTGCCCAGGTGAACACAGGGACATTGACGCCGCTCATGACAGCAAGGCGTGTTTCCGCAAGCATCCACCAGAACCACTCGGCTTGCTGCCAGCCAGTGGGCGGACCAGACGTCTCTGTTACCCATAGTTGTTTTGTGGGCCAGCGCTTTTGCGCATTGATCAGCAGCCGATGGAACGGAGGCAGAGTGGAATCGCGGTAGTGGTTGAGTCCGATGAAAGTCACCAGATCGGAACGGCCGCATAGTTCGGGGTCGCGCAAGCCCAAAACCGTATCGAGCACCGCCGCCTGGTTCTCTTCCGGGTTGGTATCGGTGGCATGCCACGGTTCAGGGATGATCAGCACAGCATCTGGCTTGATCTCCAGGATGGCTTTGGAAGCCTCGATGATCATCCTGCTGATCTGACGGCGAAATGCGGAAGGGTCAGGTTCGCGCAGGAATGGACTCCATTGCCCCTGCCTTCCTCCCAGTTCGATAAGCAAGCTGGGCTCGTTGCAGACACAGTAATACGCAAGGGATGGGTAGCGCCGGGCAATCTGATAGGCGAAATCGGCAAGGTGCATTGGAGCATCCGCAGAAAGGATGTCCAGCCAGTCCGGGTAGCCATAATGCCATAGATCGAGATAAAGTTTTAGATTATATTTCTCCGATGACTCTACGACCCGATCCAGCCAGGTCCAGTTGAATGTGCCGGGTGAAGGATGTGAGACATACCACCAGGCTGCCTCGCGTACTCCCACGCAGCCCGCATCCACCAGGAGCTGATAATCTGTGTCCAGGAATTCATCATGCCGGATGAGACGTATCTCATCCTGACGGTACAGTAAGTCATCTTTACGGCGCACAAAATCTGAGTTTTCGAGGAATGCCCACAATTCCAGAGGTCTGACTGCGGGTATGGCACTTACGAGAGGGGCGACGAGGGAAGTTGTAAGGACGGTTGAGCTTGGATCGATTGGAAGTTCATTGAGAGAGCGGGTGTCGGTGTTCATTGGCTTTGAAGGGCTCCATTGACAGTGATGATTTTTGTCTCTGATTATGTTTTGGATTTTGCAATCGGCTGCGGCGTCCAGGTTGGACCCTGGATCACAGGGGTCCCATTGTCCCAATGCAAGGGATCGATACACATCCTGCGAGCGGTCATGCCCGGATCCCAGGCATGGTAAACAATGTATTCTTGTTCCCCATCTGGTGACGTCGTAAAGGAGTTATGTCCTGGCCCGATCACGCGTCCCGGCACAGAGCGTAACAGCACTTGCTCACTTCCGGATGGCAGCGAATAGGGACCCATCACATGCTCTGCAACTACGTACGAGATCCCATAATTATCATGCTCCCAGGCACCTCCGCTAAAAAAACAGTAATAACGATTATTGTGAGAACGAAGTGCTGCACCTTCAATCGTGTACCAATCATAGACAGCGTCATACATCGGACGCTGGGCTTTGAAAAGCTGCCAGTCGGCGTGAGGTCGTATCACAACACGAGGTTCACCAGCCAGCGTGAACATGTCCAGCATCCGGTCCACAACAATTCCTGTCCCCACACGGTACGGGTTGTCAAGCGTCAAAAAGTCCTGCGAATAGAACAGATACCATTGTCCATCCTGATCCTGGAAGGGGTGAGCATCGATCGTAAAAGGTTGATCCGGGACCAACACACGGCCCGAGTCTTGGAAGGGACCTAAGGGACTGCTGTGCGTTGCCACCCGCAGTTGGTGGTCTTTGCCATTGATCCCGTGCGCTGAATAATACATGTAGAACACGCCATCATGATAGGCTACTTCGGGCGCCCAGAACTCATCGCCCCCGGGCGGGATCAAAGACCAGCCATGCTGCTTCCAGTTCACAAGGTCGGTCGAATGCAATACAGGAAAGGCCCACCCTTCGGGGGAAAGTAAACCGGTTCCATACGCATAATAGCTGCCCTCATGCTGCAATACGAATGGATCAGCCATATACTGATCAAAAACAGGGTTTTGGTAGTGCATCTGCATATTGATGAATCTAGTTTAGATATAGACGGTTTCGAGGACTTAAAGTTTCATTTGGTCGTCCGTTAAAAATTCGCCTGCGCATGACATTTATTTTAACTCCAACTCATAACAGAATCACAATTAATGGTTATGTGTTTCCCAGAATCTCTCTCAGGGAAAAGAACAGTTTATCGTGTATCATAGCCCCACCGACCCCTGAAGGCTGAACGGTGATCTGTAGGTTTGTATGGATCGCATCGGCTTTCGAAAGCGCCAAATTGTATGTGGTGAACCTGGCAAACATGCTGCAGGATTTCTAATTGCTTAAGGAATAACTTATTATGTTCGATACACCACATCGCCGCCTTAATCTCCTTACCCGTGAATGGGTGTTGGTCTCACCGCACCGTGCCAAACGTCCCTGGCAGGGACATGTAGAGAAGAAACCCACCCAGTCCCTGCCTGAGTATGACCCGACGTGTTACTTATGCCCGGGTAACGAACGCGCTGGAGGCGTGCGCAATCCGCCCTACGCCGGGACATTCGTTTTCGACAACGACTTTTCCGCGCTCCTTCCCGAACCATCAACAGAGGGCCATCACGATGACTCTTCCCTGCTTGTTTCCGAGTCCGAACGAGGCATCTGCCGTGTGATCTGCTTCTCGCCGCGCCATGATCTCTCACTCCCTGAACTCAACCTCTCGGATATCGAGAACGTGCTCGCGACCTGGACGGAACAATCAGACGACCTCGGCAGACATGACTTTATTCATTATGTGCAGGTCTTCGAGAACAAGGGCGAAGTGATGGGCGCCTCCAACCCCCATCCGCACAGCCAGATCTGGGCGAGTGGTCACATTCCCAATGAGCCTAGTAAGGAACTTGTCGCCCAGGCTGATTATTTCCAGAAACACCAGCGCCCTTTGCTTGCGGATTACATCAAAGAGGAACACAAACGCAAAGATCGCATCCTGGCTGCCAACGATCACTTTACAGCTCTTATCCCGTTTTGGGCAATCTGGCCCTTCGAGATCCTCCTTAGCGCTCACCGTCCCGGATTGACTCGGCTTACCGAATTGACCTCCGCTGAAACGACAGCCCTCGCCGAAATATTGAAGAGTATCACTATACGTTACGACAACCTGTTCGAAATCTCCTTTCCGTACTCGATGGGGTTTCACCAGGCTCCGTTTGATGGGCAGGACCATCCGCAATGGCTGCTCCACGCGCATTTTTATCCGCCGCTTCTGCGCTCGGCAACGGTTCGCAAGTTTATGGTTGGCTATGAGATGCTGGGGATGCCGCAGCGTGACATCACGCCGGAGGCTGCCGTAGAGCGCCTGCGAGTATTGCCGGAAATTCATTACAAACAAAGGAGCGCGGCATGAGTCTGCACGAGACCGTCATTGCAAAATTTCAGGAGTGCTTTGGCGAAGCGCCTGCCCATGTTGTCCGCGCGCCGGGACGAGTCAATGTACTGGGGGAGCATGTGGATTACAACGACGGAATTGTTCTGCCGAGCGCGATCGAT
>DATFHE010000092.1:0-5058 GCA_035248745.1 Anaerolineales bacterium
TCCAACAGTCAATAGGAGAAGGATGGATGGTTGCCGATCGTGAAGCGATCGGGTGGAACAGCGATGCAGACACCTGGCTAGACGTCTCGGACTTCGAATCTCGAATCGGGGAGGGCCGTCGTCAAAGTGACCCGGCGAGCCGCGCCGCACTTCTGGCTGATTCCACCAGGCTCTATCGCAACCACTTCCTGACCGGGTTCAGTCTGAAGGATGCCCACCCCTTCAACGATTGGGCGTTCGCCAAATCGGAGGAGCTTCGCCATCAGCTTGCGCGCGCCCTGTTCATGCTCTCGGAAGACTACTGTGCGCTAGGTCAGGCAGAACAGGCGATCCCTTATGCGCGTCGATTGATCACACTGGATCCGCTCAACGAGGGTTCGCACCGGCAGTTGATGCAGGTCTATATACAGGCGGGTCAGCACAGCGCGGCGTTGAAGCAGTACCAGGCTTGCGAGCAGCTTCTGCGCAAAGAACTTGGCGTTGACCCTCAGCCGGAAACACGCGAGCTTTATAAAAAGATTCGCAAGCGAGATCTCAAACCCACCCAGGGTTTGCCCTCTGCAACAAAAGCATCCGAATCGACTCTGCCATTACACAACCTTCCGCTGCAGCTCAGTTCCTTTATCGGCCGCGAAAAGGAACAAAAGACAATTGCGAAATTAATAGCTAGCAACCGTCTGGTGACGTTAGTGGGCACGGGCGGGATTGGGAAAACAAGTCTGGCGTTGTACGTGGGGCATAAGCTCTTGCATGAGTACCCGGACGGCATCTGGTTCGTCGCCCTCGATGCGCTTTCTGACCCGGCCCTGGTACCACAAACCGTTGCCGCGGTCTTCGACATTCGCGAACGATCAGACAAGCCCATTCTCGAGCTGCTCACCCATGCCCTGAGCACCAAGACCGCTCTGCTGATTCTCGATAATTCCGAGCACCTGCTGGATGCCTGCGCGCAACTGGTCACAGCACTACTACAAACCTGTCCGGGGTTGAAAATTCTTGCCACCAGCCGCGAACCATTAGCCATGGCAGGCGAAGCCACATACCGCATTCCCTCTCTTTCCCTTCCGGAAAGGAGACAGGACTCGCTGGAAAAACTGAGCGAGTATGAAGCTGTCCGCATGTTTGCCGAACGTGCAGGTCTGGTCCAATCGGCATTTGAGCTCACAAAGGAAAACATGCAAGCCGTCGCCGCCATCTGCCGCAAAGTCGACGGGATCCCACTGGCGATCGAGCTTGCTGCCGCACGTGTCAATATTCTGCAGGTGGATGAGATCCTCCATCAGTTGGAAGAGTCGTTTCATCTGCTTGCCAACCAGAGCCGCACGACCTCTTCCCGCCACCAGACCCTGCAAGCCTCCATGGATTGGAGCTGGAGATTGCTGGAGGAAAGCGAGCGCGTCTTCCTGCGACAACTCTCCATCTTTGCCGGCGGCTGGACTCTGGATGCGGCGCAAGCCGTCTGCGACGGGAATGTGCTGGAGTTGACCAGCGCTCTGGTGAAGAAGTCCCTCATTGTGGTGCAGCAAACGAGGCACGGAACCAGGTATCGCTTCCATGAGATCGTGCGCCAGTACGCGTCCCAAAAATTAACTGAGTCGGGTGACCAAAACAGGCTCCACACATGGCATTTAGGCTATTTCCTGCGTCTTGCAGAACAAGCGGAGCTTGAACTCCGAGGCTCCTCTCTTGTGGACTGGATGGCGCGTCTCAATGAGGAGCGCAATAACATCCGCATCGCCCTTCATTGGGCAGATCAAATCGATGTAGAAGCCGGCTTGTATCTATCGAGCAGATTAATGCGCTACTGGGAAAGCGCCAACCTGCCGGAAGGCCGGCGCTGGCTGGAGAATTTCATTCACAAACCGGAATCAAAGGATTTCCCTCTCGCACGCGCGCATGCCTTGCATACCTATAGCTGGCTGTTGACCTGGCTCCAGCAGTTCCAAGCGGCCTATCCTGTGGCAGAAGAGAGTCTGGCTTTATTCCGCGCGGCAGGCGACCGGCAGGGCGAAGTGGATGTGCTTGTCTCGCTGGAAAATATGTTTCAGTTCAAGGAGGATTTAGCAACCGCGCTTGAGATTGGCAAACAAGCTGTAGCGTTGGCACAGTCCCTGGGCGATCGCTGGCGTCTGGCGAATGCCTTTCTGTATCTGGGCTGGAATTATCACGATCTTCCGCAGCGATTCGTGTACTGGGAAAAGGCGATCGGCTTATATCGCGAAGTAGGCGATCAACTTACACTGGCGAATCTGCTCGGCTTGCTTGGACAATTCCGTGTGCTGCATGGAGATTTCGAGCTGGGGGAGCAATATGTGGAAGAGGCATTGCGTTTGTGGGAAGCCAACCGTCGCGCAAGTGTTTGGGACAGTCCGCGAATCACACAAAGCCTGATCGCTTCGATGAAGGGGGATTATGAACAGGCGGAGACGATTTTGAGGGAGGTCATGATCTATGCCCAGGAACGAGGGAATTGGATGTCCCAGCTCTGGGTGCAACTCAGATTGGGACACGTCCTGCTGCGGGCGGGCAACCTGACAGAAGCACGTCAACTGCTGACGGAAACTGCCCAAAATTTCGGGAGGGATGATTACACCATCGGGGCGGTCTTCGCGCTCGAGGGCCTGGCTGAACTGTTTTCCGTGGTGGGGAAGCCGGAACAAGCAGCCCGGCTGATCGGCTGCGCGGATCTCATCCGTGAAATGATACAAGATTCACGACCCGAGTTTGAGCAGGCGAATGTAGACAAAATCATGGTGGCATGCCTTGCAAAAATCGGTGAGGTCGCGTTTTCCGATGCGTATGAGGAGGGGCAGAGAATGACCCTGGAGGAAGCGGTCGCGTTTGTGGTCGGGGATGCTACTCTTTCTTCTCCCGTGACCATAGCGCAAAGCCGATCGTCCCAAATGCCAGTCCTGCAACCGAAACGCCCCAGGAAAAAAAGTTCAAAAAGAACGTTGACTCAAGGACCTTAATAACGATCAAGAAGGGGAGGAGGATGCCAAGGAGCATGAGAATCACGCCCAGGCTGAGAAGGAAACGAGGAGAGTTCATCGCTTATCCTTTGCGTCCAGATCCTTATTCGGTGACAGTCTCTGAAGGGGTGTTCTGATGAGTGTGCGGCGCGCCGTCATATAACCAGCATGCCACAAAGTGATCGGGCTCCGGCTCGAAATCCGGCGGGAACTTCACATCACACAAGCCTGGCATGAAATATGGACAGCGCGGATGGAAGCGACAGCCCGTGGGCGGGTTCACCAGGCTGGGCGGTTCGCCGGGAGGGATTTCCTTAAATGCTTCCGCGTTGCGCGCATCCGGGTCAGAGGTCGCAGCGAGCAATGCTCGCGTATAGGGGTGCAAGGGGTTATCCAGCAGGCGGCGCGTATCCGCTTTTTCGATCAGGTTGCCGGCGTACATTACAAAAATGCGCTGCGAAAAATACTTCACAGTGGAAAGATCATGCGTGATATAGATCACCGACAGCCCGTGTGACTCTTGCAGGGCGCGCATGATCTTCAAGATTTCCACGCGCACAGAGGCGTCGAGCATTGAAACAGGTTCATCCGCCACGATGAGCCTGGGCTCGCGCAGCATGGCGCGTGCGATCACAATGCGCTGCTGCTGACCACCGCTCAACGTATGTGGGAATTTCTGCAGAAAATCCTCCACCGGATGCAGCTTCACTTCGCTCATCACTTTATGAATACGCGCAAGCCGTTCCTCTTTATTTTTCATACCGCTGATGATGAGAGGCTCTTCCAAAATCTTTTGCACATTCATGAATGGCGGCAGGGCGCCATAGGGGTCCTGCTGGACGTAACCGATTTTGAAACGATATTTCTGTAGACCATTCGCATCCAGATCAGATAGATTTTGCTCATCGAACACAACCTCCCCGCTCGTGGGAATATTCAAGCCGAGGATCGTCTTCATAAGGCTGGACTTCCCGCATCCCGACTCACCGACGACAGCGATCGTTTCCCCTTCATCCATTTTGAAGCTGACGCCATCCACCGCCTTGACGTAGCCCGCGTGACCAAACCCAAGTCGGCGCAATTCATACCATACGTGCAGATCGTTAATTAAGAGTAAAGTGTCAGGTTCTTTCTTTCCATTCTTATTTGCCGCCGCATCAGTAGCCATTAGGACCTCTTTGAATTCATCCAGCATAAGATTGCTCCGTTCGCATAATTTCTATTTGGTGCCCATCCGGATCCCGTAAATAAGCAGAGCGTCCCCAGTGAAAATCCCGGGGAGGGATCTCGAAAGTCAGGCCTTGCTCCACCAATTGTTCGCATGTTTTGTCAATGTCTTCCACCATAAATGCACAATGGTTTTCCGGTGGCAGTTCTCCATTTGTCGGAGCATAGTTGTAATGAATGAAAATCTTCGTTTCGTTAACAAAGAAAATTGCCATCGTCTCCGGACGTGCAACCGGGTCTACGCCCGGGAGACGGCAATAAAAGTCTGTCATGGATGCCACATTATCGGTGAATAAGGCAATCTCAGCAAGTTTCATAAAGCTCTATTTTCGTTTCTCGGTCGCCGAGCCAAAGCCTGTCTGCAATCCTTTTAAGCATTCCATCATACCGAGATGCCGGCAATCGTGAGACAGGAACACGAGCAGGTTCAAGCGGATTCCCTGAATCTTCTTTTTTGATTCCTCATCCATCTCTTCGAAAGTTGGGTACTTTGTATCCAGCGCTTCGATGAAGCATTCAATCGCTTCATAGGAACTTCGTAAATATCCCAGAAGTTCCTCTTTCTTCGGGATAGGCAGGGTCGCAGCCACTTCATCACTCAAGCCGGTCCCCACTGTTTGATGCAGCCCTTCTGGAAAGCCCCACTTCCGGGCAAGGGATTCACTCTCCCAAATCTCCTTGCTGTCATCAAATTCAGTCACAACGTGAGGATAGTGATGCACAATGGCAGCCTTGAGATAATCGGATTCGCGCGCCAGATGCCAGAGATGGAAGCCAATGGACGTGCTATACCCCTCAGGCTTCCAACTTAACTGTTCATCGTTCAGGTCATCGGCAAGGCTCAGAACGACCTTATGAA
>DATFHE010000093.1:0-5697 GCA_035248745.1 Anaerolineales bacterium
CGATGGCTATCCCATATTGCTTACGTCCGAAGAGGGCTTGCAGGACTTGAATTCCCGCCTGGAATCGCCCGTACCGATGAACCGGTTCCGCCCGAATCTGGTGGTGAGAGGCGGTAAACCATTTGAGGAAGATGCCTGGAACAGAATCAGGGTCGGAGACGTTGAATTAGCAGTCGTGAAGCCTTGCGCCCGCTGCGAGGTCACAACCATTGATAAAGATACCCTGGAGCGAAGCAAGGAGCCGCTCAAAACCCTGGGCAAATATCGCAAACAGAAGCTCGGAGCCATCTTTGGGCAGAACGTCATTCCATTAAACGAGGGCAGGATTCAGCTTGGAATGACCGTAACTGTCCTTTCCTGAGAACAAGATAAATAGACTCGTTGACACGCCTCTTTTCATCCGTTATAAGGTTTGTATGAATTTCCTGAAAAAATCAGCCTGGCTGGGCATTGTATGTATCGTTTCTGCCTGCCAGAACCTGCCCATCTCTGTTCCGCTCTCCATTCCAACCGCCGCACCGACGAATACCCAGGGACCGCCGCCCACTCCCACCCCCTTCCCTTCGCCAACGCCCCTGCCAACGATGGAGCCGGTGGTGCGCATCGATACGGCAGACCAGGCATTGTTCTTTGGGGATTTCGATCTGGCGCGCGAACAATACCTCGCGGCATTCAACGACACAACAGATGAAGCGATCCAAGCCGCGGCGCTGTGGGGCATGGGGCGGACCGAGCTTGCCGATGGACGGTATCCAGAAGCAGTCAACTCGTTCAACAATCTCATCAGCAGCTATCCCGACTCGACGTATTCTGCACGTGCACCGTTCTTAATGGGTCTCGCGTATGATGCGCTGGAACAGTATCAACTAGCTGCTGACGCCTACCAGACCTACAGCACGCGCGTGCCCGGTGTCTTGGACGGCTACGTCCAGGAATATCGCGGCGATGCGCTCTTCGAAGCAGGCGATTACACGGAGGCGCAGAACGCGTACGAAGCCGCGCGTTCTGCCGCGCGTCTGGACGATGGGCTGGATCTGCAGATCAAGATTGCCGAATCCCGTGCCGCGTTCGGCGATTACGCCGGTGCCCTGACTCTTTACGACCAGATTTTCTCTGCCTCTACAAATGATTACATCAAAGCACAGATGGATTACTACGCGGGAAATGCTCATGTAGAGCTCGGTCAGATCGAGCAAGCCCAGGCACGTTATCTGCACACAGTCGAGAATTATCCGCTGTCATATTATTCCTATCTGTCTCTCGTCGCGCTGGTGGACGCGGGAATCGAGGTGGATGATCTCGACCGGGGCCTGGTCGATTATTACGCAGACCAATATGATGTGGCGCTGGTTGCGTTTGATCGTTACATTGCGGCAAACCCGATTAATGATGGAACACCGCACTACTATCGCGCATTGACGCTGCGTGACCTCCAGAGAACACAGGAAGCGATCGACGAGTTCAACTCCTTCATCACAACGACTCCCGACCATCCCAGGGCGGGGGACGCATGGGAGGAAAAGGGATTCCTCCAATGGGCAGTCCTGGGCGATTATCAAGCCGGTATTCAGACGTTCCTGGACTTTGTGGCTGCCTACCCCGCCTCGTCCGCTGCACCAGACTTTTTGATGAATGCAGCGCGTGTGATGGAACGCGCCGGAAGCCTGGAAGAGGCGGCAAACACCTGGGAACGCATTGCAGATGAATACTCTGCCAGCGAGCACGTCCCTGACGCGCTCTTTTTAGCTGGCGTCACCCGCTTCCGTTTGGGGGATCACGCGGGAGCATTGACGACGTTGCAGCGGGGACTCTTGCTTTCCAGCCAAGCAGAAGATAAAGCCCGCGCCTATCTCTGGATCGGCAAGACTCAGCAACAACTCGGGGATAGTGCTGCGGCACAGGCTTCTTGGCAGCAGGGACAAGCCGCAGACCCAGCTAGCTACTACAGCTTGCGTGCTCGCGATATTCTCACGGGTCGCGCGCCGTTCGAAACACCACCGTCCATCAACTTGAACCCTGATCTCGCTCAAGAACGCAAAGATGCAGAAGCCTGGCTACGCGTCACGTTTGGCTTGCCGCCGGAAACCGACTTGAACGGCCCTGGCGCGCTCGCACAGGATCCGAGGTTTGTACGCGGCACGGAATTGTGGGAACTGGGCATGTACGACGAAGCTCGCCTCGAATTTGAATCCTTGCGAGAGTCGGTGGCATCCGATGCCGTTTCCAGCTTCCGGCTGGCTAACCATTTGCTGGAAATTGGCTTATACAGATCTGCCATTTTCGCGGCACGCGAAGTGTTGAATCTGGCGGGCTTAGACAGCCAGTCTGCTTCTCTGACGGCGCCCGATTACTTCAACCATCTTCGTTACGGGTTGTATTACCATGACCTCATCATCACCGAGGCGCAGCGCTACGGGATGGATCCACTCTTTATGTTCAGCCTCATCCGTCAGGAAAGCCTGTTCGAGGGGTTCGTCAGTTCTACGGCAGGCGCGCACGGTTTGATGCAGATCATTCCCGACACAGGGCAACAGATCGCCGTTGAGTTGAGCTGGCCGCCCGCCTACGAGCAGATCGATCTCTACCGCCCAATTGTCAGTGTTCGATTTGGTTCGTATTATCTGAGTGAAAACAGGGATCTGCTCGACGGCAACTGGTATGCTGCCTTAGCTGCATACAACGCCGGACCCGGCAATGCGATCGCCTGGAGGGATCTCGCGGGTAATGACCCGGACCTGTTGCTGGAAGTGATCCGATTCGAGGAAACACGCAATTACATCCGATTCATTTACGAGATTTTCAGCACGTATCGAACATTGTATAGCCCCACAGGATAAAGCGATATGCGCCGAGCGCCAGGGATGGCACAGTGGCATTAGTTCTTAAGGAAAAAGAGACAGTCATTAGACTGTCTCTTAATTTAAACTAGTTTTTTATCCCACATGCGCCAGAATGCGCTGGTGGGCGGTCTCTGCATCCATATCCGTCACTGCAATCAGTTTATCACGGCCTGTGACACCTGCCACAATGTCCAGACGGGACTTAGGCACACCCAGGACATCCGCCAAAAATTCGATCAGGGTTTCATTTGCCTCATTATCCGAGGGCGGCGCAGCAATGCGCACTTTGACCGTGCCATCATCGAGCAGCTCGACGATCTCATTGCGGCTCGCGCGCGGCGTAACACGTACAGCCAGTGCGGATCCTTTTTTTCCATCATGTAAATTGAATTTACGGTCGGGCATGTCTCACCTCAACGTCAGCAGGAAACTTACAATGATACTGGAGAGAAGCTGGAGCAGGATGATCAGAATCAACGGGCTGAGATCCAGCATACCAATGAGCGGCACCACACGTCGAATGGGAGCCAGCATTGGTTCCACCACACTATTGATGCTGCGCCGGATTGGATGATACGGATCCATGAAATAAGAAAGAATAACTGAAACAACAACCAACAATACCAACAATTGAGAAATCGCTCGAATGAACAGTGCCAGGATCCCAATCACGCTTCTACCTCCGATTAGCCAGAATGGCTATATTTGCGTCCAC
Organism: Anaerolineales bacterium; assembly: GCA_035248745.1. GTDB lineage: Bacteria > Chloroflexota > Anaerolineae > Anaerolineales > Villigracilaceae > Defluviilinea. Next base: position 3,556 of record DATFHE010000093.1, read on the forward strand.
CAACAATTGCGGTTCCGACTCGAACAAGAGTCGCACCTTCTTCTACCGCGACCGGATAGTCTGCACTCGTGCCCATCGAAAGTTCATGCCAATCTGCCCGAGGAAATTGAGAGTTGAGTCGGTCACGTAACCGCCTTAGACGTTGAAAGTATCTGCGCGAGTCTTCCGCGTCTGTTTCGAGCGGAGGCATCGTCATCAGCCCCTGCACGCGCAGGTTCGGCAAATCCAGCACAGATGAAATATCAGGGAACAACACATCCCACTGCGACTCATTCGATGCCTCCCAGCCTGCCTTGCTCTGCTCGCCGCCAACATTGAATTCAAGCAAAACGGGCAACGTACGACCCGTCTCTCCCGCAAAACGGTCGAGGCGCTTCGCAAGTTTCAGACTGTCCAGGGAGTGTAAAAGTGCGAAATGATCTGCCACCAGCCGCGCTTTACGGCTCTGCACGTGACCGATCATGTGCCATTCTACCCCAGTTTGCCCGGCAAGCGATTGAATTTTTGTTACAGCCTCTTCCGGATAATTCTCTCCAAAAATCCGCACACCCGCTTCTATAGCAGCTTGAATCACTTCCAGCGGCTGCGACTTCGTTACGACTACCAGATGGACTTCATTGGTTTCACGACTGCTCTTGCGCGCAGCCACTGCGATTCGATCGAGAGCATATTGATAATTTTCGCGTATGGAGGAAACGAGGTCGAGCATGAAATTATTATAATCTCCACATTCCCCTCACCCCGCACCTCTCCCAAAAAGGAGGGGGCATTGTAATGAAATCAATGCCCCAAAGCGTCCGGTGCGTCCCTTTTCGGCGCGGTGAGAGAACCAGTCTTCCGTGTGGCAAGCAGTACAAATGCCGGAAACCTCGATCTGCCCTGCACCTGCTCGTTCCAATGCAACCCGGTTGGCTTCCCATAAATTAAAGTGGATCTTTCCGTTGTGCGACTTAAGGAACAATTCCGAGTCATCCCCATACTTTTGCATCACCTGCAGAATCACGTCCGCGCCGATTTCATAATGGTCAGGTCCAATCGAGGGACCAATCCCGGCGATGATGTCTGCCGGGTTCGAGCCGTAGTGTTTCTTCATGGCTTCAATCGTTGCAGTGGCTACGTCGCGTAACGTGCCCATCCAGCCTGCGTGTGCCAGCCCGATGATCCCGTTACGCGGGTCATGCAGTAATAGCGGCACGCAATCTGCAAAGCGCATGAAGAGCGTGACCTCTGGTTTATCGGTCAGGATAATATCCGCCTGACGATACGATTCGTCCAGGGGTCTGGGCGCGCGTGCACAGACAACGTCCGCGCTATGCACCTGCCAGACATCAAAAATAGACTCCGGTGCGCACCCTAACGCCTGAAACGACAGAATACGGTTTTCACGGACGCGCGCCAGGTCATCGCCCACAGTACCCCCGACGTTCAATGATCCCCAGGGGTCCGGGCTGACGCCCCCATGCCGCGTAAAGAGAGCGTGCCGGGTCTGTAATGTATCAAATTGAAAATATCGAATTCCGTTGTGCTGCGTAGTAGCCATGACAATCAATCTCTAAGCAAACGAATAATGATCGCTCCAGAAAAAAGATAAGTGCAGGGAACGTTAGACAGAGGATAAATTATTTTGCCGAATGGAGGCAAATTTCTTAATAAAGAACTGACGTGTCTCCGACATGGATTCTTCTATGTTGGGATAGGCAAACCAGGCGGTTGTAAAACCGAACAACCCGCCCGTGAGCACACGTATGAAAGGCGTGCTCTCACGATACGGAACTATAGAAGACAGCCATTCCCAGTTCATCTGGCTGAACAATTGCGAGAAGCCATCCAAGCCAATAGGCGCCATGCCAATCAGTACCCACCATATCCAATGCAGAGACTTGAGGCGGCGGCCTGTGGCGGAATACAAAATGCCAAAGAGAAACATCGAGCCGTAGATGGCAACATCGCGTTCGCACAACGCGATCTTATAACCGACGGATTCATTTCCGGTAAATTGTCGAGCCTGCAAACGAGAGAAGGCGCCCGGGTTATCCAGGTCCTGGTAGCCTGTGACTTCCTCAAATGTTTTCACGTCAGGAATTCCCGCTTCTGCTAAGGGGTAATATGCCTGCTCCCCGAACAGGAAGAAGGAGCGAAACC
>DATFHE010000094.1:0-3544 GCA_035248745.1 Anaerolineales bacterium
TAAAGCTTGTTTGTACAGATCAAGCGTCTTGGGACCGACATCCAACATGCGCCAGCCAGCCGGAATCTTATCGACGTCCACAACTTGGCTGTTTGCGTTCTCTTCGAATTTATCGGCGATAACCGCATCGACAGGCAGAACCAACTTATCGCCCGCCTTTTCCAAAATGGACTTTGCCGTTTCGAGAGAAGCCTCTTCCACCAGGCTGTCCTGCATGTTCAACCCTTTTGCCGCAAGGAAGGTATTTGCCATGCCGCCCCCGATGATTAACGTATCTGCCTTCGAAAGCAGAGTTTCCACAACATCGATCTTGTCACTGATCTTCGCACCGCCGAGGATAGCAACATAAGGATGCTCAGGGTTTCCAACGGCACGCCCTAAATATTCCAGCTCCTGTTCCATCAGGAATCCGGAGACGGCGGGCAGGAACTGCGCGACACCCTCGGTCGAAGAGTGAGCACGGTGCGCGGACCCAAATGCATCGTTCACATAAACGTCTGCCAGCGCAGCCATCTGCTTCGCCAGATCCAGATCGTTCTTCTCCTCACCTTTGTGAAAGCGCGTGTTTTCGAGCATGAGCACTTCGCCAGGCTTCAACTCTTTTGCCATTGCCTCGACTTCCGGTCCGACCGTGTCCGGCGCCATTTTGACGGGGATACCCAAGTGTGAAGCCAAAACATCGGCAGCCGCGCGCAGACTAAACTCAGGGTCCGGGCCGCCCTTCGGTCGTCCCAAATGGCTCATCAGTATGAGCGAAGCACCCTGGTCCAACACATACTTGATGGTTGGTAAGGAGGCTTTGATGCGCTTATCATCCGTTACCTTGCCGTCCTGCATCGGCACGTTGAAATCCACGCGCATCAGGACGCGCTTGCCTTTCAGATCGATATCTTTTACGGTTTTCTTATTCATAGGATGCTCCCAGGGAGGGAAACAAGTACATACGTAGACAGGTACACATGAGCGAACCTGTGTACCTGTCTACTTGTTTACCTATCCACCTGTGTATTTTCACAGGCTCTTCGCAACCAGCGCCGTCAGGTCAGCAGTGCGGCAGGCATAGCCCCATTCGTTGTCATACCATGCCACAACCTTGACCATGTTGCCGATCACGAGTGTATCGAGAGAAGAGAATACTGAGGAGTAATTCGTGCCGCGCAGATCGGTGGAGACCAGCGGTTCATCGGTCACGCTGAGAATATCCTTCATCGGACCCGCAGCATATTCAAGCATTGCATCGCGGACTTCTTCCTTGGTGGCTTCCTTGTTCAGCACCGCGGTGAAATCCACAACCGAGACGGTTGGGGTCGGTACGCGAAATGCCATACCGCCAAATTTGCCCTGGAGCTCCGGAATCACGAGCCCCACAGCTTTCGCTGCGCCCGTTGGAGACGGGACAATATTTTGTGCCGCGGCACGCGCGTCACGAAGATCTTTTGCGCCCACATCCTGCAGTTTCTGCGAGTTGGTGTAAGCGTGGACGGTGGTCAACATACCTTTGTCAATGCCGAAGGCGTCGTTCAGCACCTTGGCGACCGGCGCCAGACCGTTGGTGGTGCAGGAGGCATTCGAGATGATGTTGTGTTTGGCAGGATCATATTTGTCTTGATTCACCCCAAGCACAACAGTGATGTCTTCATTCTTCGCGGGTGCAGAGATAATAACTTTCTTCGCGCCGCCTGACTCGATATGAGCTTTGGCTTTGGTAGCATCTGTGAATAAGCCCGTACATTCCAGGACGATATCCACACCCATGTCTGCCCATTTGATGGCGGCGGGGTCTTTCTCGGCTGTCACCTTAACCGTCTTGCCATCAATGAATAGATTTCCGTCCTTTGCATCCACCGTGCCCGGATACTGTCCATAGGTGGAGTCGTATTTCAACAAATGCGCATTGGTTGCGGGATCAAACAAGTCGTTGACGGCAACAACTTCGAGTTCATCCGGATGTCGTTCTTTGATCGTGCGGAAGACGAGGCGTCCAATCCGCCCAAATCCGTTAATACCTACTTTTACTGCCATTGCAAACCTCCGAAATTATCCTTTGTGATTAAGTATACAAAACGATTGTATCACCGCTTTGCGATAAACCAAATTGACGAGTGTAATATTCTCTACTGTTGGACTTCCGCTGGAGGGCTATTCTTTCGTTTACTCTCTTCGTAAAGATGGGTTATGTCAAAGGACCCGTATGCTCATCAAGGATTTCGATGAGGGTACGCGCCAGCTTTGCAGAGTCGTGTCGCCACGGATAATTCGTATCAGACAGGTCTGTGTAGTACAGGCGCTTGTCCGCTAGAATCGTTTCGTCTGTCCGCACCCACTGGGAACCTTCGTTGAGCTGTCCCGCGTAATTATCGTTACACAGCACGATGTCAAAGAGATGATCGCCAACATGCTCTTCCAAGGCGTGAATATGGTCGGAACAGGAATACAGATCCGTCTCACCAGCCTGGGTAGCGATGTTGCAGACATATATCTTTAGAGCGCGGCTGGCTCGGATCGCGCCGAGCAAATCCTGCACAAGCAGATTCGGTAAAAGACTTGTGTACAGACTGCCGGGTCCCACCACGATCATGTCCGCATTGAGGATGGCGTTCAGCGCGGGCGGGAACGCTGGGGCATCATTCGGGTCCAGCCACAAACGACGCACTCGTCCCGCCACTTTTGGAATGCTGCTTTCTCCCAGCACCCGCACCTGATTTGGGACATTCGGCAGTTGCACGTCTGCGATAAGCTTGACGTCATGCAGAGTGGAAGGAAGGACACGCCCGCTCACCGAAAGGACCCTGCCTGATTCGGCAATCGCTTCCTCGAAACTTCCAGTGATTTCAGCCAGGGCGGTTATGAACAGATTGCCAAAGGAATGCCCATCCAGACTGCTTGCGCCGCTGAAACGGTACCGGAATAGCTGCGTGAGCATCTCCTCGTCGTTGGATAGCGCGGCAAGACAGTTACGAATATCCCCCGGCGGGAGGATGCCAAAGCTCTCGCGTAAACGTCCTGAGGAGCCGCCATCGTCCGCGACAGTCACGATGGCAGTCAGGTTGCGCGTATAGGTCTTCAAGCCGCGCAGGAGGGTCGACAACCCGTGACCTCCTCCAACCGTCACAATGCGCGGACCACGCTCGCGGCGACGGTAATTAGCGAGCTCATCCACCACTGCATGACCCGGCCGGATAAAGGGACTCATCAGAGAATGGTTAAACCGGTAAATTCCATACATAACCAGCCCAATCCCAATCCCGCCAAAGATAAGCACACGTAGCCCGCGCGGCAAGTCCCGCAGGGATATAAAGTCGATAAGGGTCAGGATGGCAGGGTTGGCAAAATCCGTCCGGTAAAGATTGAGCAGCAGGATGGCTAGGCCGATGCCGATGAATGTAACTCCTGCCAACATAAAGAAGAACCAGCGTTTGATGCCCAGGCCGGGCGCGAGCCACCGTCCCAGTTCACGCACAGTTTGCTTAAAACGCTCTCTTTCTGCCTTGCGTAAAGCGTCCATACGAGGAGTGTAGCAGGGAGGCAGGGAAGAGTCAATTAC
>DATFHE010000095.1:0-6968 GCA_035248745.1 Anaerolineales bacterium
AGGGCTGGGCACCATCACGCTCAACTTTTCAGATCAGAAGCAGGGAGAACTGGTTCCCATCGAAATCATTGTGGTTTACCAGGGGCTGGGAAGCAGGACACGGACATCATTCCGGATTTGGTTCTAATCCAGTTCACTCCAATCAAACACCGGACCTTCCTTGCAAGCCAGCTTCCAATCAGATTTTAGCGTCACGGCACACACTCCGCATTCCGCAATGCCCCCACATGGGATGGCGGTACGAATAAGAACTTGTACGTTCCTCGCTTTCGACAACTGACTTCGATTTCCCAACTGTTCTCTCAACTGTTGCAGATTCTCACGCGCAACATCGAATGCGGCATAATCAGCCCACTCCAGAATGTCACTTAAGTTCGAGAGCGGCTGTACCTCCACATCATCAGGCAGGTCCCCTGGCGTCGTATTGCTCATGAGTACAACGGCAGCATCCTGCTTCAGCGCCGGGCGGATCAAGCCCTTCAAACGCACGGGGGCATCGTCCCACGCCACCAGCCCGACCCTGCGTGCTGCCAACGGCAGGCTAAAGCCGCGTCCGAGCGGACCATGTAGATGTAGTGCAAGCCCCGGCCCCCAGCCAGCAGTCGCGGGTGCTGCGGCCACAAAACCCTGCGCCGCAAAATCTGAATGAAAAAGGGGAACTGGTAAAGGTGAGTCTGATCCGTCGCTTGCCAGCAAGTACTGCCCCGGCGCGGGAATCAAACGGGATGGGCAGGAAACACGCACATAGCGTTTCCCATCCTCAAGAATCAGTTCAAGCACCTGCCCTGTCCCGGTATGCATAGTGCTATGCTATCACGGCGAAATAATTCTTTCAACCAGTAGTCATCTACAAGTAGTGTAAAATGACTGGCGATCAGAAATGAATTCTGGTCATTCTAAAGGATCTTTATGCCGATTCCACAAACCGGACGTGAAATCCGCCTGACGACACTGTCCACCTGTGCGGGTTGAGCGTCCAAGCTAAGCGCTGAGGCGCTGACGCAGGTTCTGCGTCCTGTAAAAGACATCTTTGATGCAGCTTCTTTCCCAGACTTATTGGTGGGTCTACGGGAGCCTGACGACGCGGCTGTCTGGCGCCTGGATGACGAACGCGCGATCGTAGTAACCACAGATTTCTTCACCCCGGTCGTGGACAACGCTTATGATTATGGAGCCATTGCGGCAGCAAACAGCCTCAGCGATGTGTATGCAATGGGAGGGAAACCTTTTCTCGCCTTGAACATCGCAGCGCTGCCGGAGAATCTGCCCGATGAAATCTCCAGTGAGATCCTTCGCGGTGGCGCGGAAAAAGCGCGGGAAGCCGGTGTTGTGATCGCAGGCGGGCACACAGTCAAGGATAAGGAACCGAAATACGGCCTGGTCGTCATCGGCTTTGTGGACCCGCGCATAATGCTCAGTAAAGGGGGGTTGCATAAGGGTGATGTTCTTGTGCTAACAAAACCACTAGGGTTCGGCGTCACGACGACTGCCCTGAAACGAGAACAGGCCGATGAGCAGGATGTTCTGGAAGCCGTGCAATGGATGAAGAAATTGAACAATACAGCCAGTGAACTGGCAATGCAGTTTGGTATCCGAGGCGGAACGGATATTACGGGTTACAGTCTTCTCGGACATGGCACGGAAATGGCGGTTGCCTCCGGCGTGACTCTGAAATTCAATTTTGCAGACATTCCTTTTACTTCTGGTGCGCGCAACTATGCTGAACGAGGCATATTCCCCGGCGGCGCGTTCGATAATAAAAAACATTTCGAATCTGGCGTGCAGTTTCGAACGACAATCGACGAGGCAGAACAGATGCTGCTTTTCGACCCGCAAACAAGCGGCGGACTCTTATTAGGCATTCCGCAGGACTCACTGGATTCATTCCTGGCACGTGCACGCGAATTGCATCAGTCCGTCTGGGTTGTTGGAAGTACTGAAGAAGGAATTGGCGTTAAAGTTCGATAGGAAACGAAGGATCAGCAGATCAGAAAGCAACCAAAAGAAGCCCGAATTTTGAGTGAAGTACTGCGTATTCATAGTACAATAAGGGTGGATAGAAAACTTGTAGGACCATGTCAGAAGTCCCCATAGAAAGTTATAAACATCCACAATATCTTTATACCAACTTCGGCTGGCAATCTTGCCGGGCATGTACGACTCCTGCCATATTTTAGCGTGGCAGTCTGATACAGATAGTGAACATATCTATTCGATGAACATAACGACGGAAATTATTATTATCCTGGCACTCATTCTTGTGAATGCAATTTTTGTACTATCGGAGGTGTCCGTTACCTCTTCGCGCAAGGCACGCTTGCAACAACGCGTCAACGAGGGTGACAGACGGGCAAGCACTGTCATTCAACTGATCGAGACTCCCAACCTATTGCTCGCCACCGTCCAGATTGGTATTACGCTTGTTGGAGTTTTTGTCGGCGCGGTGGGAGGCGCGATGCTGGCAGATCCCTTAAGTCGCTTGCTGGCAAGTGTTTCTGTACTTACCCCTTATGCGGGTTCGCTGTCTCTCGCCATCGTCGTCATTTGTATTACCTTCGTATCCATCGTGTTTGGAGAACTGGTTCCAAAACGTATTGCTTTACATAACCCTGAACGGATCGCTGCCATCCTCGCAGGACCCATGATTTTCATTTCTACTCTATTCCGGCCATTCGTCTGGTTTTTTGGAAAGATCACGGATTTTGTATTGAAGTTGCTGGGGATTCAGCCCGGCTCAGAGCCTTCTGTTACAGAGGAGGAGATTCAATTATTGATCGACCAGGGCACGCAAGCAGGCGTTTTCGAAGAGTCCGAACACGACATGGTGGAAGGTGTCTTTAGCCTGGCAGATCAGCGTGTGTATTCGCTCATGACGCCGCGACCGGATATCGTCTGGCTGGATATTGCAGATTCGGTCGAAGAGATCCTCCTGAAGTTGGAACAAAGCAATTTTTCGCGCTTTCCCGTACGTCAGGGCTCCCTGGATGCCATCGTAGGGATCGTCAAAGCGAGAGATTTGCTTGTCCAAAGCTTGAATAATGAAACGATCATTCTCAAAAATTTGCTCAAGCCGGCTTTCTTCGTACCGGAGACTATGTTCGCCTCCCGCGCCCTGGAGGTACTCAAGGAAAAAGGCACCGACATGCTGCTGGTCATCGATGAGTTCGGCGCGCTTCAGGGTTTGCTGACGATTAACGACATCCTCGAAGAGATCGTCGGTGCAATGGAGATCGAGGAGCCCCAGGCCACACAGCGCCAGGACGGGTCCTGGTTGCTGGATGGTATGCTGGAAGTGGATGAATTCAAGGAAATTTTCAATCTGCCTCTGCTTCCGCATGAAGATGAATATGAAACCTTGAGTGGGTTTGTAATGGTATCACTGGGACGCGTGCCGCAGCCGTCTGATCGGTTCGATTGGCACGGCTTGAACTTCGAGGTCATGGATATGGATGGGCGCCGGGTGGACAAGGTGCTTGTTACGACGCTGCCGCAGCGAGCTTCCACAGCCGAAGAGAGCAACGGGAAAAAATAGCGGACGCACTTGTCTGTCTATGATCATATTTCGGCATAAAATTCTTTCTCATGGCTCGTAATTTTCTTCGCGCGGTACTTTTTGACCTGGGCGGCACGCTCATGTATGAACGCGCCAACTGGGACGCTGTGACCGCCCATGCGGATGAGGCGCTTACGAACTACTTGCGGGCAGAAGGGTTGGAGCTGAATCTCTCTACGTTTCCGCGTGAGTTTCGCAACAGGCTGGGCAAGTATTTCAAACAGCGAGAACAGGACTTGCTGGAAACTACCTATTCCTTTGTGCTGCGCGATGTCCTAAAGGACAAAGGGTATGGAAATATTTCAGAGAGCGTATTGCGTAATGCGCTGGATCAGTTGTTCGCCATCACACAAACGAACTGGGTTCCGGAAGAGGATGCGTTGCCCACTCTGCAAAAGCTGGAAACAGATGGGTATCGCATGGGACTGATCTCGAACGCTGGCGATGACCAGGACGTGCAGCAACTGGCACGTCGTTTCGGCATCGCGAAGTATTTTGACTTCATTCTTACATCTGCTGCCTGCAGTTACAGGAAGCCGCATCGTCGCATTTTTGAGCTTGCCCTCTCGAATTGGTATTTCCTCCCATCAGAAGCGGTAATGGTAGGAGACAACCTGGATGCGGACGTGCGCGGCGCCCAAAGCGTGGGCTTGTTAGCCGTCTGGATCAGTCGCCGCGCCGGGGGACGAACGGACGATCAGCTTTCCATCCAGCCGGATGCGAGCCTGTCCTCCCTCTCAGAGCTTCCGGCAATCCTCGACCGTCTCCAGGTTCAATAAAAATTGGCGCTACCAATCTCATGACGCAAAACAAGCCCGGCAGGCGCCCTATGGACAAATCTCTGCTTGCCTATCTCGCATTAGGCATAGGCATTCTTTCCCTGAGCTTCTCGGCTATGTTTGTGCGCTGGGCGGATGCGCCGGGTCCGGTAACAGCTTTCTATCGTCTCTTTTTCTCGATCTTCCTGGTATTACCTTTCTTTCTGAGGCGAATCAAGGCAAACCCATCGCTCCAGACACGGTCTATAATTTTCCCGCTGCTGGCAGGTGTATTCACAGCCTGTGACCTCGGATTGTGGACAGCTTCCCTTTCCTTTACGACAGCATCCAACGCGACTCTGCTGGGCAATACAGCTCCCCTCTGGGTGGCGTTGGGAACCTGGCTCATCCTAAACCAGAAGCTGACACCTCTCTTCTGGCGCGGACTCACCATTACGCTCCTCGGCGCGGCGCTCATCATGGGAACGGACTTTCTACTTCACCCACGCTTCGGAGTCGGAGATGCGATGGCGGTCGGCACCGGCGTATTCTATGGCGGATACTTCCTCTTTACTGAGCGGAGCCGTACGCACTTTGATCCGGTAAGTCACATCTGGCTGGTGGGCATCGGTGCAAGCATCACACTGTTTGTGATCAATACTCTGCTTCAACATCCTCTGACCGGCTACCCTGCACAGACTTGGTTCGTGTTTCTCTCCACAGCGATCGTTTCCCAACTGATTGGTTACATGGCGCTGGCCTATGCATTGGGGCATCTACCCGCTTCGGTTGTATCGCCAACCATGGTGCTACAACCCGTCGTCACAACGTTACTGGCGATTCCCCTCCTTGGCGAAATCCCCACAATCTGGCAGGGAATCGGCGGCGCCATGGCGCTCGTAGGCATTTATATTGTCAATCAATCTCACCAGCGAAGCACTACAGTCCCGCGCGCTCCTGGCGGGAATCCCGTGGACCCGCGAATCACGTCCCAAAGCGGCACTGTCGACAGCCGGGATCAGCTGGAATCCCCTACTCCCAATGTATAAGGCTTGAAATTTATCACAGTCTTTTATATACTAGTCATATCCCAAATCCCAGAGTAACACTCTCACGGAGGACAGCATGGAAATTAAAGTATCAACGGAAAGTGGACGTGTTCCAGTTACTGTTTTGCATATCGACGGCAATATTGACTCTTCCACATACGAACAATTCCAGTCAACTGCCAAAAAATTGATAGAGGATGGGGCGCGCTATCTCCTGGTAGATCTTTCCCATGCACCCTTTGTGAGCAGCGCCGGTCTTCGCGCTTTGCACGCTTTATTCAACGAGCTTCGATCCCGCAACCCGAATGCCGATCTCAATGATGAACAAATGAAAAAGGGCATTAGCGCCGGAACCTATAAATCTCCTCATCTGAAATTACTCAATTTATCTCCAGAGACAAAGACGGCGTTCGAGACCAGCGGCTTCGATATGTATATCGACACCTTCACGGACAGGAATGCCGCTATCGCGTCTTTCTAAGCCGCGTTCGCTCGACCTCACGCTGCCCATTAATTTCGGTACAAGGAGGATTCCATGAATCTTGGCGCGATTGCCGAAGTTGCCATTGGAATCATATTTGTTTGGATCGTGCTCAGCCTGACCATTATCCAGATTCAGGAATGGATTACCACCCTGCTGGACAAGCGCGCCCATGATATGGAGGAAGCCATTCATGAAATGCTCGCTAATCCCAATTTGAAGGCGCAGTTTTACGATCATCCCATCATCCGTGGTCTTACGGCGAAAAAGCGCAGAGCACCCTCCGTCACCGATCCCTGGTATTACCGGTATCCCCTGATCCGCGGTTTCACCCGCGAGCGCAGAAGATTGCCCTCGTATATCCCGTCACAGCAGTTTGCCCTCACCCTCTTCGACATTGCCATGACCGCCGGGACAGAGTCATCGCTAATTCAGCAGGGGATCTTGAAACTTCGCGACGATATAGAAAAAGACCGAAATCTTTCGCCCAATAACGCCATTATCGTGGAGCTGAACCTTCTGGCAGAGCTCGCCCGCAGCGCCGCAGCAACGGAAGCCGGAACAGCCATCACCCAGAAGACCCTCGACCTCCTGAAAGCCGAAGCAAACCAGTTTGTCGACAAGATCAAAGTTAAGTATCCCGGGCTCAAGCTGGACGGCGAAATGGAACTCGTGATTCGAGAAGAGATCGATAAGGCACTCAGGGAAGCCGAACGGCTCAAGCGCGAAATGGATCGGGTTGTCAAGAGCCAGCCAAAGGCGGATCTGCGCACTTCCCTGGGCAAGCTTCGCAGCGGCGTAGCGGCGTTGAGCGTCATCAGCCCTGAAGTCAACCAGACCATGAATGCTTTGTTGCTGAACATTGAGGAATACGTAACAGCTGGTGAAACGAACCTGGCAAAGGCACGTAAGAATGTTGAGACCTGGTTCAATGACTCTATGGATCGCGTCAGCGGCACCTTCAAACGCTATTCACAGACAATGGCATTGTTGATTGGTCTGGGTGTGGCATTGCTCTTGAACGTGGACTCGATCGACTTAACTCTCTACCTCTGGCGCGAACCATCTGTCCGCCAGGCACTGGCAGAAAACGCTGCAATGTTCGAGCTCTCTCAACAGGACATCGC
>DATFHE010000096.1:0-7147 GCA_035248745.1 Anaerolineales bacterium
CCCCGCCAGCCCGGAGCGAAGCCTGTAATTTCGCTCGTCAATGGAAATCACCTCATCGCCATTGATTGTCAAGGTCAGTTCCTCGCCTTCGCAGGCTGCGGAATACTCGTTGACGTCCTTGCCTTGCTTGATAGCATTCGAACCGCCGTTGGCGATCCGATGGTAGCTAATTTTGCCGTTATCCAGCACTTCCGCGTAGAGGATGTCGTACAAGCCATTGTTGGCGATATTGAACTCGTACCAACCCACCTCTTCATCATAGCGGCAGATCAGGCTCACCGAGTTATTGTTCTTGCCGCGGTTATCTGCGCGAGCCTCCACCTTTACATCTTCATATTCGAAGGCATTATAAAAGAGATAATAATACACATACTCGCTGTCCAGATCCCACACTAGATTTCCGTTATCTGCTTCCACAGTTACCTTTTCCAGATCGGATAGGTTCGGGTCTGTGATGGTAAATATAGACCAGTCGCCGGAGAGAGGCGTATCGAATTCTTCTGTGAAGAATTGCTGTGCCTGAGATACTGGTTCTTCCGTGACGACTTCCGTGGGGGCTACTTCAGTCGGCGGGACTTCGGTCGGTTGCGGCGGAGGATCCGTTGGGAATACCTCCTGCGTGGGAAACGCTGTTACCGTGGGAGGGGTGGTGCTTCCGCCGCAAGCCAGCCCTACAATGGAGATCAATGAGACAATAAAGAGCAATGGACGTAACGCTTTCATAGCAATTCTCCTGTGTCGTTATTTGCGGCACAGTATAGCATTGGAATACGGAATTGGAAGAACGTGATGGTTACATTTCCCCAACAAAAGCAGGTCGGATCGTCAATCCGGCTTACACTTTCTATGGTACATTCACTCGCATTATGCCCCTTGTTGCCATTCTTCTCCTCCTGATATCTGCCTCCCTGCATGCGCTTTGGAACCTGCTCCTCAAACGCTCGCAGGAAAAATACATTGCCATGGGCTGGCAGGTGCTCATCAGCGGCGTCCTGGCATTTTTTCTGCTCTTATTTACGGGGTTGCCGCCGCGCTCCATGTGGTTGTTCGCTCTAATCAGCATGGGACTGGAGGCGGTCTACTTCATCCTGCTTTCGAATGCCTACAGTGACCATGACTTTTCACTGGTCTATCCCATTGCGCGCGGGATGGCGCCGGCATTCCTGATGTTATGGTCCGTAATCTTCCTCCAAGAACAGCCTAGCCCGGGCGGTATCCTCGGCGTCAGCCTGATCGTTTGCGGCATGGTGATCATCGGCGCAACGGCTCTCATACAAAGCCGCGGCAGTCGGGTGCAATTCAAAGGTGTGGCGGTCGCGTTATCCGTTGCCCTGATTATCTCGCTCTATACCTTGATCGATGGGACGGCTGTCAAGAACGGTCCCGCGCTTCCCTACGCGCTGACGATGTTTCTGCTTGTGCCTGCGTTAACCACGACGTATAACGTCCGCCGCTTCGGATGGAGTCCGTTTCTGGCTGCCTGGAAAGGGCCGCGCCTCCCGCTGATCCTGGCGGCGGCGCTGGGTGTGACAGCATACCTGCTGGCGCTCATTGCCTATTCATTTGCTCCGTTAAGTTATTCCGGCGCGATCCGCGAGGTGAGTGTAGTCATCGGCTCAATTCTCGGGTGGATCTTCCTGGAAGAACCTATGGGAGGGACGCGCGTGATTGGCTCGACAGTCATTTTTGCAGGGATATTGATTATCGCCCTCTTTGCATGACCGCCGTTAGAAGAACCCGATCACCCAGACGATCAATGGCGCAACCGCCAGCGCCGGCAGCATATTCCCCACTCGTATTTTTTTGATTTCCAGCAGACTGCTGATTGCAAGTCCCAGCAAAATGACTCCACCGGTGGCAGTCAATTCATTCATCATGGAGGGCGTCACAAGAGCGTCTAATTGTGCGGCCAACAGGCTAACCCCGCCCTGGTAGATAAGGATCACGATCGTTGAGAACAATACGCCAACCCCCAGTGTGGAAGCAAATGCCATGGAGGCAAATCCATCCAGCACCGATTTGACTGCCAGCAAATTGTAGTCTCCGGTCAACCCGTCCTGGATCGAACCCAGGATCGTCATCGGACCCACACAAAAGAGCAGCGAAGCAGTCAGGAAGCCCCGTACAAATTTGTTTGATCCGTCATTCTCTTCACGTGAAAATTTGCGTTCCAGAAATTCGCCCAACCGCCGTAAGCCGTCTTCAATCCGCCACCATTCGCCCAGTAGCGTGCCGATCAGAAGCGCGCCCAGAACGATCAGTGCGTTTTCCGTGTCGAGGAACATCTGCAGCCCCATCGCGGCGGTGAACAGACCCATGCCCGCAATGACAGTCTCTTTCAATTTGTCTGGGATGCGCGCCCCGAAGAGCAAACCAATCAGTCCCCCCATCAAGACAGTTGCAATGTTGAGCAATGTGCCAGTCATGGTCCGTCCTTGTCGCAGGAAAGAGCAATCGTCCCTACGATTTTGCCAGCGTCGTGGTATGCCCCGCTGCCTGATTCTCGAGTAGCTCCAAAACAAAACACAGGGAGGATAAACGGTTAAGATACCGCTGCAGGTCCGGGTTTTTGAGTTCCTCGGCGTCAAACAATTCCACCACGCGCCGTTCTGCCCGGCGGACGATCGCCCGCGCCAGCGAAAGCGCCGCGCCCGCCACCGAATCGCCCGGGAGGATGAATTCCTTTGGCATCTCCACCAGCTTGCTCAGTTCGTCCGTCTGCTCTTCCAGCCAGGTCACGCGAGCCGCGTCGATGGAGTGGAATCTCTCTGCGTTTTCGGGCGTTGCGGCAACTTCCGCCATGAGCTTGTAAAGGTCGCGCTGCGCTTCGAGCAGGATGCCGTTGGAGTGGGGGTCGCGGCATTGGGCGCGCGCCAACCCCAGAGCAGCGCTGGATTCGTCGAGCGTTCCCACCGTTTCGATGCGGGCATGATACTTCGCGACGCGTCCCTCACCAAGCAGGTTGGTCGTCCCGTCATCCCCTTTGGATGTGTAAAACGTCATGCAGTCATTATAACCAAAGTGCTCTACCTCGATGTGAAAAGATAGCTCGAACAAGCATCAGGAATAAGTATAATCAGGCAATCCGCTAATCCATGAGCTACGAACTGGTCAGTCAATCCACCCGCCTGTGCAGGACCTTCAGCAAACAGTTCTGGGCAAAAGCCCTGGAACTGGCTCAGTTATACGATTGGAAGCCAATGGGTACGCGCCCGCCCTCGCACCTGGATTTTTACGCGCTCTGTGCAGAATGGGACGGCCGCTATCTAACGAACGATGGTCAGACGGTAAAAGCAGAAGATGCTCGTTCACTGGCAGCTGCGCTGGAACGATCCCTGAACGATATATCCAATGAGAAGCTTATACCTGATTGGAGCTCCGTGTTCCAAGTGAAGGATGATCTTCCCGATTGGTTATCGCCCGAGGAAAGGGAATTCATCGAGGAAGAACTTCAAGATGGGTTACTGGATATCATGGGCACGAATCCACGCGAGTATTTTGCAGGGAAGGAAAAGCCACACTTGCAGCGATTTATACGTTTCTGCCGCCTGGGTAGTTTTGAAATTTTGTGAGCTTAATAAAGAGGCAAATATCATGATCGAATCCTCGCAGCTTTATCTTTTTCTCGGGGCAACTCTGGCGTTGCTCCTGGTGCCGGGTCCCGCCGTGTTATACATCACCGCCCGCAGCGCGAACCAGGGACGGTTGGCGGGTCTTGTCTCTGTACTGGCGATCGAAACTGCGAACTTCCTTCAGGCAGTTGCGGCGACATTGGGGCTTTCGGCAATCCTGTTGTCTTCAGCGCTGGCGTTCGATGTAGTGAAATATCTGGGCGCAGTGTATCTGATCTATCTTGGCATTCGAAAGCTGCTCGTCTCTGAAGAGAGAGCTCCAAATGGGGATGTCAAAACGGAAAGCCTGAAGCGCATTTACTGGCAGGGGTTGGCGATCAACCTGCTGAACCCTAAGACCGCGCTATTCTTCTTTGCCTTTCTGCCCCAGTTCGTGGATTCCGCCAAGGGAAATGTTACTCTGCAGACGATGCTCCTGGGCGCGCTTTTTGTAGGCATGGCGCTCATCACCGACAGCATGTATGCCCTGCTAGCCAGCTCTCTCGCAGAGAGGCTGCGTGGCAACAGCCATTACCAGACGGGACAGCGTTACTTTGCTGGACTGGTATATGTAGGGTTGGGAATTACGACTGCGCTTACGGGATCGAAAAAGTAGACTCGGATGCAGACGATTCAGCACGAGTTTCGGGTGATGACGTACGATATCGATTTTGCCGGTATCGTCAGCAACATCAGCTACATTCGCTGGCTGGAAGATTTACGGAACCTGTTTGCCGAACAGACACTCTCGATCGGAGATGCTCTTCAGCGCGGAATTGCCCCCGCTCTCATGCATACGGAAATTGATTATCTGGCGCCCGTGCGTTTTCCTGATATCATGATTGGACGGATGTGGCTGGCAGGTCACGGCCGCTCCAAATGGGAGCTGGCAGCAGAATTTCAGAGCCAGGGGGTGGGTCAGCTTGTGGCGCGTGCCAGTCAGACTGGGGTATTTGTCGCGCTGAAAACTCTTCGTCCGGTTCGCTTGCCAGAAGAATACCGATCTCTCTGAGCGAACAACTTTGCAGCATATCGGTGGCTGCAGACAGTATCTTTCCTATCATCACTCTAGTATAATCCGCCGCATGAGTATCAAAACAAAATTGAATGACTCTATGAAAGATTCCATGAAGAGCGGCGATGAGGTGCGCAAGCGTACCGTGCGTATGGTGCTCGCTGCCATCAAGCAGGCGGAGGTGGATAAGCGAGTCGAGCTGGACGATACGGCGGTACTGAACATTCTCCAGAAGGAGGTGAAGAACCGCCGCGAGTCGCTGGAGGAGGCGAAGAAGGCGAACCGCGCCGATCTGATAGAAGCAAATGAAGCTGAAATCAACATACTGCAAGCTTTTCTCCCGAAAGCCATGCCTGCCGAAGAACTGCGGGCACTGGTGCAGGCTGCCATTACAGAAACCGGCGCCTCTTCTCCCACCGATATGGGAAAGGTTATGAAGGCCGTTATGCCACAGGTGGCAGGTCGTGCGCCGAACGATATGGTCAGCGCAACCGTGCGTGAACTGTTGCAACAGTAATCATGGGCCTACCTTTTTTCGCTGCAGGAGCATGGGGTGACCGAGATTCTTCCAACGGATTTCTTCGTAACTCTGTGTTTCGCCTGGCACTGCCCGCCACTACAGTCTTTAAGGCACAACTGAGTGGGAGGGCAGGGGCGCCTCTGAACGTTTGGGAATAATATGGGGAACTCCAGCGCGCGTGGTCGTCAGGTGTCAGCGCGGATTCGTTTACTTCAAGTCACCCTGCTCGCTGTAACAGGCATCATTTCCTATGGGGCTTTGATTTTGCCAGACTTGCTGCAAACCACTGTGCCGCTGCAGCCCGGCGATGTTTCCCCCAGTGACTTTCAGGCTACAGAATCTCTGAACTATATCAGCCAGGTCCGCACCGAGGATGCACGCCGCGCGGCGGAGGGAGCAGTTCAGCCAGTCTATGCGCCGCCCGAGCCCTCCATCGCCCGAGACCAAATCGAGCGCTTGCGCGCCGCGTTGGAATACATTGCCCTGGTACATGATGACGAGTTCTCCACGCCCGAACAAAAAGCCGCAGATATTGCCCTGCTCACAGATATCAAGCTCAAATCAGAGACGATCGAAAGCATTCTGGCGTTGCCCGCTGCGCGATGGGATGCCATTCATCAGGAGTCGTTAAGTGTGCTGGAACAGGTCATGCGCCGCGCGATTCGTGACCAGGAGCTTGACGCCACCCGGAGGACGATTCCTTCGCTGGTGAGTCTTGCCCTCAATGAGGAGCAGGCTGCGCTTGTAGCGGAGCTGGTCACGACGTTTGTCGTCCCGAATAGCTTGTTAAGTGAAGAGTTGACTGAGGCAGCCAGGCAGGCAGCACGGGAGTCGGTGGAGCCCGTGATCCAGGAATACAAGGCAGGCGAGATCATCGTCCTGCGGGGGCAGATCATCACCCCGGCAGACTTTGAGGCATTGCAGCAGTTTGAGTTGATCGCGGAGACACGTCCGTGGCAGAATTTTGCGGGAGCTGGCGCGGTCGTGCTGATCGTTGCCATGTTCGTCCATCTTTACTTTTCACGGCGGCATTTGCCGTTCCAGTTTGAAGCGCGCAGCCTGGTTCTGATTGCCCTGCTCTTTATCCTTTTTATCGTGAGCGCACGGCTTACCATCCTCAACCGCACGGTGCTTCCCTATGCCTTTCCCCTGGCTGCTATGGGATTACTGATCACCACACTGTTCGGGCTGGAAGCAGGCATCGTGTTTTCCATCGCGCTGTCTGTTTTGGTGCCCTACAATCTGCCCAATGCACTGGACCTGACGCCCTATTATCTTTTCTCATCATTGACCGGCGTGCTTGTGCTGGGCAGTGCGCGGCGCGTCTGGACGTTCTTTCGCGCCGGCATGGCAGCCGCGCTGGCAGGGGTCATCACATTAGTAGCATTCCGGTTTCCCTTCGTTCCGATGGACGCGGTGGCACTGCTGCAATTGCCGGGTGCTGCCATCTTTAGCGGATTGGCGGCATGTAGTATTGCGCTTCTGCTTCAGTATTTCCTCGCCCAGGCGCTTGGTCTCACGACTGCCCTGCAGTTGATCGAGATCTCACGTCCTGATTTTCCCCTCCTGCAATTCTTTCTTCGTAATGCACCGGGCACGTACCAGCACAGCTTACAGGTGGCAAACCTCGCCGAACAAGCTGCCGAGTCCATTGGCGCGGATGCCCTGCTGAGCCGCGTCGGCGCCCTGTTTCACGATGTGGGCAAGGCGATGAACCCTATGTTCTTCGTGGAAAACCAGCCACAGGACCAGTTGAACACGCACGAAGACCTGGCGCCGCACGAATCCGCTGAGGCGATCATTGCACATGTTCGCGAGGGAGTTGCCCTCGCCCACAAACACCGCCTGCCGCGTCGCATCGATGATTTTATCCGTGAGCATCATGGGACGATGATTACGCGTTATCAGTATAACCAGGCCCTGGAAGCGGCTGGCGGAGATGAATCGAAAGTGAATAAGGAAAAATTCCGTTACCCTGGTCCGCGTCCGCGTTCGCGCGAG
>DATFHE010000097.1:0-7708 GCA_035248745.1 Anaerolineales bacterium
ATGCACTACGCTTCTCGCCCCGCCGGCCAAAGTCCAACTGGACAGAAACGAACAAGGAACGTGCGAGAAAGTTGATTGCCGAAGGCAAAATGACCGAGGCAGGTCGTGCAACCTTGCCAGAAGATCTTTAGAAGTTGAAGGTTGAAAGAGATGAACTGTCCCGAATGCGGCGCCATCAACTCCTTATGTAAAGAGCGTTTCGATGAGTTTCTTGTCCTGGAATTCACCGACGTAGGCTACGGCGCGGTCCATCATTTGACTGTTGCTGCATATATGGTGCAACACTCCAGCAAAATGACGCGCGAAGGCTGGCTATTCGAACGAAACCTGTTGAAAGAATTCCTTGTGGAGAATAAGTCGCCAGAATTTATTAGAAAACAAAACAAGGATGTCGTGGACAGCGGCAAGCGCAAGTTCAAGATCAAATCAAAAACAGGAATCCCTGTGATCGACAAAACCACATGGGCAAAGACAATTCTTGACGTCCGCTCGGAGAATGCAGAGGTATATTGTGAAGATATCAACACTTGGGCAAGATCCGTGCTGGAGGATACGGTAGGATTATAGAGAATTGAAGCGAGTAATTTTGATAAAAGAATTAGGAGAGCTTTATGACCCAGCGAAAATACACAAACAGAAACTATCTCGATACCCTCAAACAAAAAGTCCTCGTCTTTGACGGCGCGATGGGCACAAGCCTGCAAGTGCAGAATCTGACTGCCGAGCATTTCGGCGGCGAGCAATATAACGGGTGTAACGACTATCTGGTTATCTCCTACCCTGAAGCTGTGGAAAATGTCCACCGCTCTTTTCTCGAGGTGGGCGTGGATGTGCTTGAAACAGATACCTTCCGTTCCAACCGCATCACCATGGCAGAGTACAACCTGCAAGACCGTGTCATCGAGATCAACGAAACTGCTGCGCGCCTCGCCCGTCGTCTCGCGGATGAATATGCAAACAGGACGGGTCAGCCGCGTTTTGTCGCCGGGTCCATTGGTCCCTCGGGCAAGCTTCCCTCCGCGAATGACCCTGATCTCTCCAACGTCAGTTTTGATGATCTTGCCGAGACCTTTCGCGAGCAGGCGGTCGGGCTGATCCGCGGTGGCGTGGACCTGCTGCTGATCGAAACATCGCAGGACATCCTCGAAGTCAAAGCCGCGATCACGGGCATCCACAAAGCCTTTGATGAAACGGGAACCTACCTCCCTATCCAGGCGCAGGTCACGCTCGATACCACGGGGCGTATGCTGCTCGGCACCGACGTCAACGCGGCGCTCGCGATATTGGAAGGCATGGGCATCGACGTGATCGGTCTCAACTGTTCCACGGGACCTGAGCACATGCGTGAGCCTATTCGGATCCTCGGTGAGAATGCTGTGCTCCCGGTTTCGTGCATTCCCAACGCGGGTCTGCCGCTCAACGTGGATGGACAGGCGGTCTATCCGCTTGAGCCGGAACCTTTCGCAAATGACCTGTACGAATTTGTGACCAAACACAACATTTCCGTTGTTGGCGGCTGCTGCGGGACGACACCTGAACACTTGAAGCTGCTGGTGGATAAATTGAACGCACATCCGCACCCGGAGCGCCCGGCTCACGCGACGCCTCAGCTTGCCTCTGCTATGTCCGCGATTGCCATGCGACAAGACCCGCCGCCCACCCTGCTTGGCGAACGGCTCAACGCGCAGGGCTCGCGCAAGTTCAAGCGACTCCTGCTGGAGGAGGATTACGACTCGATTCTGGAGATCGCGCGCCAACAGGTGGAATTTGGCGCCCACGCCCTGGACATTTCCTGCGCGGTGACCGAACGTCCGGACGAAGTAGAGCTCATGCGCAGGGTCGTCAAGAAACTCGAAATGGGTGTAGACGTCCCTCTTGTCATTGATACAACAGAGTTGGATGTCCTTGAAGTCGCCCTCAAAACCGCTCCCGGACGCTGCCTCATCAATTCGACTCACCTCGAATCAGGGCGCGACAAAGCTGACAAGATTTTCAAGCTGGCAAAAGAACACAATGCTGCCGTGATCGTCCTGACGATTGACGAAAATGGCATGGCAAAGACGCGCGAGAAAAAACTGGAAGTCGCCAGGCGTATCTACGATATTGCCGTCAACGACCACGGGCTAAAGCCCGAAGATCTGGTCTACGACACGCTGACCTTTACGCTCGCCACCGGAGATGAAGAATTCGTCAACTCCGCGATCGAAACGATCGAAGGTATTCGCCTCATCAAACAAAATCTGCCAGGTGTAATGGCATCACTCGGTGTAAGCAACCTTTCGTTCGGGTTCGCGCCTCACGCAAGACCCGTGCTGAACTCCGTCATGCTCTATCACTGTATCCAGGCTGGGCTGGATATGGCAATCGTCAATCCCGCGCACATCACCGCCTACCCAGACATCTCACAGGAAGAAAAAGACCTCGCCGAAGACCTGATCTTCAACCGCCGGGAAGATGCTTTGCAGCGCTACATTGAACACTATGAGACGGTCACGCCTACCGAACAAGCCGCTGCGTCCAATCCCACTGAAAGCATGACCCCTGAACAGCGCCTGCACTGGAAAATCCTCCACCGCCATAAGGAAGGCGTGGAAGCGGATATCGACTCTCTTGTTCCCTATCCCCTTCCGGTTGGCGAAAAACTGGAAGATGAGGAAAAAAGGGCAGAGAATCACGTTAAGGCAGTCCACACGCTGAACAATGTTCTTCTCCCTGCCATGAAGGAAGTCGGTGACAAGTTCGGTGCAGGCGAATTAATTCTGCCTTTCGTCCTGCAATCCGCCGAAGTGATGAAGAAGACCGTTGGGCATCTTGAGAATTACCTTGAAAAGGTGGAAGGCGTCACCAAGGGCACAGTCGTCATCGCGACCGTCTACGGAGATGTGCATGACATTGGGAAAAACCTTGTTAAAACCATCCTTGCCAACAATGGCTACACAGTCGTTGATCTTGGCAAGCAAGTCCCGGCAGAAACGATCATCACCAAAGCCGTCGAAGTCAACGCAACAGCGATCGGGTTGAGCGCGTTGCTCGTCTCTACTTCCAAGCAAATGCCGCTCATTATCAACGAACTGCACCGCCGCGGGCTCAAGTTCCCGGTGCTGGTAGGCGGCGCAGCGATCAACCGCCGCTTCGGGCGGCGCATCCTGTTTACAGAAGGTGGAGAGATCCACGAGCCGGGAGTCTTTTACTGCAAGGACGCGTTTGAGGGACTCGAAACGATGGACCAGCTCATCGTCCCCGAGAAGCGCGAGGAATTGCTGGCACGCGTTCGTAAGGAGGGCGATCTCGAAATGGGGCGAACCTCTCAGGTGCCGGAACATCGCAAAACAGGCACGCGCTCCAAGATCGAGCCGGAGCCAGTCCAGCATCCGCTCAAGTGGGGGCAGCGTGTCGTTAAGGATATGCCGCTGGAAATTGTGCTTAAGCATTTGAGTCTCAACGAGCTCTACCGCTTATCCTGGGGCGCAAAGAATACCCACGGCGCAGAATGGGAAAAACTCAAAGCGGAATTTGATGAACGGCTGCAAAAGATGACGAAGGAAGCCCTGCGCTACAAGTGGCTGAAACCGCAAGGAGTGTATGGGCTCTTCCCCTGCCAGTCAGAAGGGGATGATCTGATTATTTACCATCCGGATACCGTTAATTCTGCCTCTCCAGATGAAATGACGCGCTTCTCGTTCCCGCGCCAGCCCTATGACGATCACCTGGCGCTGTCCGATTATTTTGCTCCCGTCGATTCCGGGAAACTGGATGTCGTTGCCTTTCAGGTTGTCACGGTCGGGCAGGAGGGCACCGAGCGCTTCGACAAATTACAGGCAAATAACGATTACACCGAAGCCTATTTCACGCACGGACTCGCCGTCCAGACAGCCGAAGCGACCGCTGATTATTTACACCATCATATCCGCCGCGAGCTGGGCATCCCGGAAAACCAGGGCAAACGTTATTCCTGGGGTTATCCTGCCATCCCGGAGCTGGAAGATCACAAAAAGGTCTTTGAGCTCCTGCCCGCCGCGGAAACTGAATTGGGCATGGCCCTCTCCACCGCCTATCAACTCATCCCGGAGCAATCCACGGCTGCGATCATCGTCCATCACAAGGCTGCCA
This sequence comes from Anaerolineales bacterium, assembly GCA_035248745.1. Lineage (GTDB taxonomy): Bacteria > Chloroflexota > Anaerolineae > Anaerolineales > Villigracilaceae > Defluviilinea. The sequence continues at coordinate 4,111 of DATFHE010000097.1, forward strand.
AATATTACAGCGTTGGTGAATCGCGCGTCGAGCAATTGATGAGGTAGGGATGCAAGTAAACAAGTAGACAGATATACAAACGTCTACCTGTCTACTTGTTTACATAAGCCTTTATGAAACAAACCCTGCCTCTTACCATCCTGCTGACTCTAAGCCTCCTGATTGGTATCCTGACGATCACCGATTACGGCGAGTCGTGGGATGAATTGAAGCTCTACGACTACGCCGCGGACTCGCTCGAAGCCTACGGAACCTGGTTCCAGCAGGGGACGATTCCTGTCACAGGGGATCGCTTCGAGAACTACGGTCCGTTTTTTGTGATGCTCACCCGAACCATCACAAAGACCTTTACACAGATATTTCCTACGGTGCAGGAAGTGGACGTGCAGCACTTCGTCTACTTCCTGACATTCCTGCTCGGCGTCTGGGCTTTTTATCACCTCGCCGTGCGTTGGATGAGCCACACCGCTGCGTTTGGCGCGACCCTGCTCTTTACGACCCAGCCTGTGCTCTGGGGTCACGCTTTTATTAACCCAAAAGACATTCCACTCCTGTCGCTGTTTCTGCTAAGCCTGTATCTGGGAATGAGGATGCACGATTCTCTATTCGGATATGGAACACCTGCTGTTCTCGAACCTACCTCTGCTAGTTGGAATCAGTTGCTTCCACAGCCACGTCGTTTGTTACTCACCACAACGATTGTTTGGCTCGCTGTTCTCGTCACTGCCTTTGGCAGTACAAGCCTGGTGCATCAATGGATCGACGCTCTCGTCCGCGAGGCGGCAAGTGGCGAGGGGTCGTGGCTGACACAGATCGTTCCTCGGATACAAAGAGTTGCTCCTGAGATTTATGTTGAACGGTTTTTTGTGCTGTTTCTACGAGTGAGGTCTCTTACCTTTTTGCTCGCCACAGGTATATTGGTCTGGCTTTATCGCCGTAACTTTCCTGCCGGATTGCGCGTTCTGGGAATTGTTCTCCCTGCAGGAATCATCCTTGGCTTGACCGTTTCCATCCGCATTTTCGGCGTGTGGGCAGGGGTGCTTGTGGCTGGCTACATACTTTGGACATCGGGACAGAAATCATGGCTGGCGCTTACGATCTATGCCGGGATCGCGATCTTCGCGATGTACCTCACCTGGCCCTATCTTTGGCCCGATCCGATCGGTCACTTCTGGGAGACCATACGGATCATGTCTCAACACCCATGGCCGGGCATGGTCCTGTTCAACGGCACGGAATATCCTGCGAGCGATCTTCCGGCTTCGTACATGCCACTTCTTCTGGGGATCCAATTAACGGAACCTGTCTGGTTCTTGTTTTTCGTGGGTTTCGGGGTGGCCGTGTTCGGTTTCATAAGGAAACAGAGGGAACCGCGAGAACTGCTGATATTCACATTGGTTTGGTTCGTATTACCTTTAGCCACTTTTGTTGTTTTGCGCCCCACTCTGTATGATAACTTTCGACAGACCTTCTTCATCCTGCCACCCATCTTCTTCATGGCAGGGTTGTCGTTCGATCTGGTGCAAAAGCCCCTCCTGCAGGGCGCGCTGATCGCTCTCGTTGCCATGCCTGGTTTGATCTCATCAATAAGACTGCATCCCTACGAATATGTATATTACAACCAGTTCATTGGCGGTGTGCGTGAAGCCGTGGATCGCTTTGAATTGGAATACTGGGCAACTTCGTATCGTGAAGCAGCGCAGGAAACCAACCGTATTGCGCCGCCAAATGCAAACGTCTGGGTGGATGGACCGGCCCACTTGTTTAATCGGTTTGCCCGCCCCGATTTTCATATCTATTCACCGCAGGAACCAGAGCGCGCCGATCACTATGACATAGTCGTGACGCTTGCACGCTATGACCTGGAAAAAACTTCATTCGCGGATGCACCGATTGTTTACCGAGTGACACGCGAAGGCGCTGTTTTCGCTGTAATTCGACAACCGTAAAGGAAACAAAATGAATGTGCTGGAACGACTCTCGACAGAAACCATTCTCGCGGATGGCGCGATGGGAACCATGCTCCACGCCCACGGCGTTGGGTTTGACAAATGTTTCGACGAGCTCAACCTCACCCACCCGTCAGCGGTGGCAGAGATTCACCGCGCCTATATCCAAGCAGGTGCGCAGTTGATCATCACCAACACGTTTGGCGCAAACCGTTTCAAGCTGGCCAAGCACGGGTTGGAAGACCATGTTCTGGAGATCAATCGGGCGAGCGTGGATTTGGCGAAACGCGTTGTATCAGCATCGTTTAGGGAAGTGTTGGTCGCAGGGGACGTCGGTCCGCTGGGGGTTCGGATCGCTCCCTTTGGACGCGTCCAACCAGAGCAGGCGCGCGCCGCCTTCGCAGAACAGATTCAGGCCCTGGCAGACGCAGGTGCGGACCTGATCGTGATCGAAACGTTCAGCGACCTCTATGAAATCCGAGAGGCAATTCGCGCCACAAAAGAAGTAGGAGCGAAACATGGCTCACCCTTACCAATTGTTGCCTCGGTCACGTTCACGCGTGATGACCGGACCGTGCTGGGGGATGATCCCATGAAGGTCGCTCGCGCCCTCAGGGATGAAGGCGCCGACGTAATTGGCGTCAATTGTTCCGGAGGTCCGGCGCAGCTCTCACGCATCTTAAAGCAAATGCACCAGGCAGTGCCGAATGGCAAGTTCTGGGTCAAGCCAAATGCAGGCTGGCCTGAGCAGGTCAGCGGGCGCATCATGTATCCGGCGGATGCCGAATACTTCGGGGAATACGCGCTTTCGTTTCGAGAAATGGGCGCCTGTATCGTCGGTGGATGCTGCGGCACAACACCCCAGCATATCGCGGCGATGAGAAAAGCACTCGATACGACACCGCGAATCGAAGAGCCTCAGATCACTGTTTTACCGCAGGAAGAGGTGACGGAAACTCCACAGGAGCTTCCAGCGCCTTTCGCACAAAAATTGAACTCAGATGGATTTGCCATCTCAGTAGAAATGGACCCGCCGCGTGGCCTCTCGACGCACAAGCTTCTGGCAGGCGCTTCCTTACTCGCCGATGCGGGGGCGGACGTGATCAATGTGGCGGACTCGCCGATGGCGCGCATGAGGATGTCTGCCTGGGCAGTCTGTGACGTGGTGCAGCGCAAGGTTGGGGTCGAGACCACCCTGCACTTCCCCACGCGCGGGCGCAACCTGTTACGCGTCCAGGGCGACCTGCTTGCCGCGCACGCGCTCGGTATCCGCAATGTGTTCGTCGTGATGGGCGACCCGACCGCTATTGGGGATTATCCAGAAGCGATGGACAACTATGACCTCGTGCCTTCGGGGTTGATCAAACTCATCAAACAGGGATTCAACGCCGGCGTGGATCACTCCGGCACGAGTATTGGTCAGCCTACAAGCTTCTTCGTCGGCGCGGCACTGAACCTGTGTCCGCCGGATGTGGAAACCGAGATCAAGAATCTGCACCGAAAAGTCAAAGCCGGCACCGACTTTTTTATCACGCAGCCCATCTACCGCCCCCAGGATGGACCCTCACTATTAGAGCGCTATGAAGCAAAGCATGGAAAGTTGAATAAGCCCGTGCTGGCAGGAATCCTGCCACTGGTCAACGTGCGGC
>DATFHE010000098.1:0-6166 GCA_035248745.1 Anaerolineales bacterium
ATTGCCCTGCCAACCTCCTCAGGTGGAGGCGGAGGTGGTGGGAGCACCCAGCGTGAATACTCCTGCGATACGATCCGCCGCCGGCCGCTCGACAATACAAGCTACCGTCCCGGCGCTCCATTCGATATCAAATGGACCATCGTAAATACCGGCACGAAGACGATGGTTGCCGGACTTGATCTGAAGTACAACACCGGCACACAAATGACCAACCGGACTCGCGTGGAGCTTCCTGAGTTGAAACCAGGCGCTCAATTTGCCGTTGACTTTGATGCCGTCGCTCCCACCAAGGAAGGTACCTACATCATGACGTTCGTGGTGGAAGGTCAATTGTGCTTCCCCTACGTAGCGATCATCGTTGAAAAGTAAAAGCCGGGGTCTGTATCCCGAGTTCAAATCGGATGTGGAAGAGGTAACTATGACTGCCACACGTAAAACAAAGTTGTTGGTCTGGGTCACAGCGTTGGCGCTCATTATGGCCTGTGCTCCATCGTTGGTGACCCCGTCCGTACCAACGGTGGATCCGGGTGCGGTCAATACGTTTATCGCCCAAACGGTGAACGCCGCCAGCACACAGACAGCCGCATCCTTGCCCTCCCTGACGCCAAGCCCAACCATCACACCGACAGTCGTCACGGACACTCCCTCGCCCACCGCAACCGCGACTGTGATCTTTATCCTGTCCACCCCTACTCCTCTGGTGATTCCCACATTCACCAGCGTCAGCGGGGGCAGCGGGACGAGCAATGAAAACTTCTCCTGTCAGGTCACGAGGGTTGCACCCGCCAATGGAACCCGGTTTAACCCACGCGATGATTTCGATGCGGTTTGGACCGTTCGTAACAACGGGCAAAGAAACTGGGACCGAAACAGTATTGACATCCTCTATTCCAGCGGGGATAAGATCCATAAAGTTTCAGGCTACGACTTGGATGAAAATGTAAGAGTTGGCAACTCCACAGACGTAGGCGTGGATATGCAGGCGCCCAAAGATCCCGGCACCTATAACACCACCTGGGTCATGCGCAGAGGCGACGCTACATTCTGCACCATGACTCTTACGATCGTCGTGAGGTAACCTCAACAAAGACAAAAACAGCGCTGGCACTACATGCCAGCGCTGTTTTGTTTCAGGTTAAGGGTGGAGGAGGAGGTACATCGTCCATTGTTTCTGTTCCTGGTTTTTTCCGCAGAGTGAAGAACCCGACTGCCACCGGAATGAGGAGCAGGAGCAGCGAAAGGCAAACTAAACCAAATCCCACGGTGGGCTCCAGAGGCGCGTCATTGAATGTCCCCTGACCGGCTGCGGTAAGGGCGCCAAATAAACAAACGAACAGGCCAGGGCAGCCGCAGAGTACAACTGCAGCGACTGTGGCGATCATACCGGTGTTTCTATTATTCATACTGATTTTCTCCAAAGAGATGAATTTTGATGAGTATACAGTTCATGCACCTGACATGCAAGGTACTGACTGCTCTCCAATCTTGAACTAGCTTCTCAGCGTCGCGCCGACTTCATGCTCCAGACGCCTGACGATCTTATTACGAATTGCCGCGGCTTCCGCATTAGTCATCGTTTTATCAGACTGGTACGTGAGACTGTACGCCAGGGACTTTTTGCCAATGCCGATCTTTTCATCGCGATACACGTCGAAGAGACGAACCTGGGTCAGGGTCTTTCCACCGGTCTGTTTGATGAGGCTTGCCACACGCTCGGCAGCCACCGACTCGTCTACGATCACGGCGATATCCTCGAGCACAGGCGGAACATCTGCCACGGGGGCAGCCTCGTAGGTTGGGTTTACCTTGCGCAGCGTATCCAGATCAAATTCCGCCACGATGACAGGTGCCTCTCCGAATTCATACCCCTTCTTTGTTAACGGGTGCAGCTCACCGAAGGCGCCAACGGCTTGTCCGTTTACTTGGACCTCAGCGGCTTTGCCTGGATGCAGATAGTTAACAGACTCTATAGCAGTGTAGGACACGTTTGTATAACGGAGGCCATCCAATAGCTGTTCGACACGTCCTTTCAGGTCGAAGAAATCAAATAACGGAGACTCTTTCACATCCCAGGCGGTGGGGTTTCGGAGTCCGGTCATGACTATGGCAAGCCTGCGCGGCTCGTCTGGCAATCCATTCTTAACGGGTTCGAAGATGGGACCAACCTCGAACATCGCAATGGACTCGGTGCGCACATTTTTCTCTGCCGCCTCCAGCACAGACGCAAGCAAACTTCTACGCAGCACACGACGCTCCGGCGCAATTGGGTTTGCCAGAACAGCATATTCATTGTAAGAGACAAGACGACTCTCACGTTCCGGCGATGTCAACCGATAACTGACGACCTCCTGCAAGCCCAGGTTAACGAGGAGATCGCGGACGTGTTCCTCCCACTCATGGGCCGGGTTGCCCACCTGCGGTGGAAGAGCATCCGCCATGCGCGTCTCGGGAATACGGTCATAGCCGTAACTGCGCGCCACTTCTTCGATGATATCCGCAAGGCCGACGGTTCCTTGCCCGATATCTAAGCGGTGCGGAGGAGTACGGACGTCCACACAATCGCCCTCAATACTGCACTCAAATTCAAGACGCGTCAACAGGTCTGCGATTTCCTGCAAATTCAGATCAATCCCAAGCCAGCGTTTGACGTCTCGCGACCGGATGGTAATGATCGGATCTAGAGGTTTTAGCGGATATGCATCCACGAGACCGGGCGCAATTTTGCCGCCAGACCATTCCGCCATCAGTTGCAAGCCGCGCTTCACGCCTTGTTCCGCCAGCGCCGGGTGAACGCCGCGTGAAAAACGGAACGAGGCTTCCGAGGGCAAGTTATGCTGCTTCGCCGTCTTGCGGATGTTGATGAAGTTCCATGCCGCGCCCTCGAGCAGGATGTTCGTGGTGCTTGTCCCGCGTACGCTGGCTTTGCCTTGTTGCATGGTGCCAGACATCATCTCCGAACCCTTGGCATCCAGCACTTCCTTGGAAGCGTCATACACTTCGGTTTCCGCGCCGCCCATCACGCCCGCCAGGGAAATAGGACCCTTCTCATCACAGACCAGGACATTTGATGAAGTAAGTGTTCGCGTATTGCCATCCAGCGTGGTGAGTTTCTCGCCATCCTTTGCGGATCGCGTGATGATCTTTACGTTTTTCTCTCCAGCGCGTTCTTTCAAGACATCATAGTCAAACGCGTGGAGCGGCTCGCCGATATCGAGCATGGCGTAATTGGTGGCATCCACGATATTGTTAATCGGACGAATTCCCGCCAGGCGCAGGCGGCGCCGGATCTGGTACGGGCTGGGCTTGATCTCTACATCACGGATGAGCCCAAGCACAAAACGCGGGTTGAGTCGCGGCTCCGTAATCTCAATCGAAGCAAGCTCATTGACAGGCTGACCTTCCGTGCTGTATTCGATCCTGGGTTTCTTGAGTGGTCGTCCCGTCGCGGCGGAGAGCTCCCGCGCCACACCAAGGACGTTGGCGTTGCGCGCCATGTTGGGCAAGATGCTGATGTCCAAAACCGCATCGCCCATGTAATCGACAAGCGGCATGCCAACAGGTGCATCGTCCTCGAGAAGGATGATGCCTTCATGCTCTTCCGAAATTCCAAGCTCTTTCTCGGAGGCAACCATCGAGTACGACTCCACACCTCGTATCTTCGCACGCTTGAGAGTCGTCAGCACCAGCCCGGCTGCATGCCCGTCGTAAATGATTGAACCTTCTTTGGCATAGGCAACCTTGATGGGCTTCTCAAGCTTCCCCGTGCCTTTCAAATGGAAGATGTTCGGCGCGCCGGTTAACACGGTCTGATTTTGCTGTCCGTCATAGAGATCAAGCAGAGTTAATCGATCTGCATTCGGATGCGGATTCACTTCGCGAATCTCCGCCACGACGATCTTGTCGCGGTCCCAGCCAATGCCACTGGTCTTGAATTCATGCGGTTCGCCGTCTTTGTACGACGGCATCGGCAGCCCCGCATACTTAATTTCATCCACTTCGAGCCCGGCGAGGGTGAGCTTGCGAGCGATTTCTTCGATGGACAGACCGTCGAGGTCAATGTAATCTTTTAGCCAGGAAATCGGTACTTTCATTCCTGCCTCCTAGAATTGTTCAAGGAAACGTAAGTCGTTTCCCCAAAAGTAACGGATATCATCGATCTTATAGCGCAGCATCAGCTGGCGTTCGGGTCCCATACCCCAGGCGAAACCGGAATAGCGTTCAGGATCGTACCCGCCATTTTGCAGCACCACCGGATGCACCATGCCGCAGCCGAGGATCTCCAGCCAGCCCGAGTTCTTGCAAACCTGGCATCCCTTGCCGCCGCACACAAAACACTCCACGTCCATTTCAGCGGAGGGTTCTGTAAATGGGAAGTACGAAGCGCGGAACCGAGTCCGTACATCCTGACCGAACATGCGCCGGGCAAAGTCGATCAGCGTCCCTTTCAAATCGGCGAAGGTGATGTTCTCACCCACCACAAGACCTTCCACCTGGTTGAACTGGATCTCGGAACGCGCCGTGATCTGCTCGTAGCGGAAGCACATACCCGGTAGAGCAATGCGGATCGGCGGCGGATTTTTCGGATCCCTCGCCCCACGCACAGCGTCGCGCATCGCATGGATTTGCCCGGGTGAGGTATGTGTGCGCAGAAGGATAGGGTTATCACCGCGCTCGCCAGACTCAATGAAGAATGTATCCTGCATGTCGCGCGCAGGGTGATCCGGCGGGAAGTTCAACAATTGGAAGTTGACATCGTCCGTTTCCACTTCGCGCGAGGTATACACCTGAAAACCCATATCTGCGAGGATGTCCAGCACGCGCCTAAGCTGCTGCGTGGACGGATGCAGCCGCCCCCTATGAACCTCGCGCCCGGGGAGTGTTACATCGAGCTGGTCTTCCTCGAGCGACTTCGCCAGCATCGCCGCTTTGATCGCTTCGGCGCGTTCTGTAAGTGCAGCTTCCAGCTTCACCTTGACGCGGTTCGCCGCCGCGCCGACCACTGGTCGCTCTTCTTTCGACAGTTTTCCCAACTCCCCAAAGACTTGCATCAATGGCGAGCTACGCCCCACGTTTGCCACACGCCAGGATTCCAGCGCGGCGGGATCGCGGATTGAGTTGAGCGACTCCAGCGCTGTCTTTTCGATTTCGTTTAATTTGTCAAGTATTCGTTCCTCCATAATTCGATATTAGATATTCGTTAATCGAAGCTCGAATATCGAGTATCGGGTTTCCAAAAACAAAAACCTTCCGTCCACAATGGGACGGAAGGCATGAAAGCACTCCGCGGTACCACCCAAATTAGTCATCGATGAGATGACTCTCTCTGTGCTGACGAACATCAGCCTCCCCTGTAACGCTGGGATTGCGGATCGGACTACCAAACGTGATACCCTTCGACAAGCTCAGGGCAGGTTCTTCACCTTCACAGCTCGAGAGGGAACTTCAACTGATTTCGGTCGAGTGCAGCTTTCAGCGCGCGTAGCGGTTGCACATCTCTGGCGGCTTCTGCCAGTCTACTTTCCTCGGTCACAGCCTTTGTTTAATTGCTGTAATTATCTCTGAAACGGCGGGTGTGTCAAGCCCTGATTATGGTGGCGCGATCACGCCTCTCCAAACCGCGCTGAGTGCCTGAAGCGCCGTCAGGTTGCGAACGGTCCATGCGGATTGCATCGCGTCTGCGTCGTCGAAATCCATTTTTCCAGAGTACGTGAGATGTTCGAGATCCGGTTGGAGTCCATGATCCGGCAGCGGCTGAATGGCGGACCAAAAATTCCAAAGAGGCAAATCATATTCTTGCGCAAGACAGGCAATCGTCCGGTTGATGCGATGATCGCCCTCGAGGTTATCTCCCTTGGTGGAGAGAATGGGCACTACGTTTTGGGAGAGCAGAATCTCAAGAATTTGCCTCATCCCAACCTCAAACTCCTCGGGTTCCCAAACCTGGTTCGTCCCGAATGAAAGGAGGGCAAACGCGGGTCTGTGGAGGCGCAGTTCACAGGTCAAAGGGGATTCGCCTGATTCGCACAGGACAGGATCGCTCATTGCCGGATCGAGAATCTTATGGGTGTTGAAGCCGCGCCGGGCTGCCATCCCGATCCGCTCGAACGAACCGCGAAACTGGTCAATGACCGGTTGCAGGTCCTGATAGGAACCGATGTCACAATAC
>DATFHE010000099.1:0-4535 GCA_035248745.1 Anaerolineales bacterium
AATCTGATCTCTCTATTCTCTAATTCCTCAATGGCTTGCCCGTCTGCAAAATATTCCACATACGCGCCTGAGTGCGTTCCTCGCCGAATAGAGACAGAATCGCCTCCCGTTCGAGGTCGAGGATATATTGCTCGCTCACCCACTGGGGTCGCGTCAATTCGCCGCCGCACATCACATATGCCAGTTTACCTGCAATGTAATGGTCATAGGGCGTAATATAGTGACCCTCCTTAAACATCCATGCGCCGATGCGGATGGCCGCCAGGGCATCGCGCCCCGCTGCATAAATAAGTTCTGGGGCAGGCGGTTTATATCCTGATGCGATCAAATGCAGCACTTCCCTCTTGGCTTCCATGAGAAGATGGTCGCGGTTCAACACAATCCGATCCGCAGGCGACAGGATACCCATTGTGCGCGCTTCCTCAGCGCTCGTAGCGACTTTCGCCTGCCCCATCTGCAGGAAGGCGCGCTGGAGTGCGGCAAGCGGCTCGGCGTTCTCGATGTGCATCACCGGGTTGACGATGCGCCGTAACATTTCCTTGGTCCCGCCGCCGGCCGGGATAACGCCCGCCCCCAACTCTACCAGCCCAATGTACATTTCCGCTGCGGCAACAACGCGTGAACCGTGCATAGTGATTTCACATCCGCCGCCTAATGTGAGACCGGCTGGAGCCACAACAATGGGTTTTGGCGAATAACGCATATACATGTTCAAGTTCTGCAGCTTGCGCACAGCACTCTCGAGCATATCCCACATACCCTGCTGTGCCCCGACCGCCATCATGAAAAGATTCGCGCCGGCGCTGAAGTTTTCGGCTTCGTTGCCGATCACAAGGCCATTGAACTCTGTGTCAAGGCGGTCAAACGCCTCGAGCGCCATGTTCATGATATCTTCGTCGAGGGCATTCATCTTGGTGTGGAACTCAAGACACGCCACGCCATCCCCCAGATCTCGGATTGTGGCGCCGGAATTCTGCGAGACGATATTTTGCTTCCTTAATACGAGCCTACCTTCGGGTCGTTCAAGCGGGATGTACGTCTTTTTGACTACATTATAGACGCCGACCTTTTCGCCGTTTTCGTATTGATAAAAAGACTCATATCCGGCATTGAGCATTTCCCCCACCCATTGCGCGGCGGGGTACTCTGCAGCTTCCATCTGCTCAACTGTTTTCTTCACACCGAGCAGATCCCACATCTCGAACGGGCCCGCTTCATGCGTAAAACCCCAGCGAACCGCATCGTCTATCGGTTTTAAGGAATCGGCAACTTCAGGGATGATAGACGATGCATATTGAAAGCCCTGGTACGTCAGTGCCTTCACCAGATTTGCAGCTTTATCATCTGCTTGCAGGAGCACTTTGAGACGGTTTCCCAATCCCTCGACATCCTTTGCCACCCTGACCGACTCGAAGCGCGGTTTGGTTGGAGGAATGTGTTCCAGTGTATTCAGGTCTAACGGCCAAAAGTGTTTCTTTCCGTCCTCGTTGCGAACTTCCTTGTAAAAACCGATCTTTGTTTTATTGCCAAGCCACTTACGCTCGAGCATCGCGGACATTAGCTTATTCGGCGCTTCGGCTTTGAGATATTGCTGCCCGAGTGTATCGTGTGGAATCAGTGGTGCGAGATTTCGCCCAACATGATCCCAGACATCGAGCCCAACCAAATCCATCAATCGGAACGTCGCTGTTTTCGGCCGCCCGATCAACGGACCTGTAATTGCATCCACCTCGTCGACGGTGTACCCATTCCTTAAGATAAAGTCCATTGCGAACGCGCCTGTGCCGAACGCGACACGATTGCCGATGAAGTTTGGCGTATCCTTGCAGAGGACAACGCCTTTGCCCAAACGATATTCTCCGAACCAGGAAAAGAACTCGATCACTTCCCTTTTTGTATTCTCTGTTGGGATGATTTCCAGCAGTTTCAAATAGCGCGGCGGGTTGAAGAAGTGTGTCCCCATGAAATGCTTTCGGAACTCATCGGAACGTCCCTGCGCGATAGCAGAGATCGGAATGCCTGATGTATTCGTTGTGACAATACCACCTGGCTTGCGAACACCGTCAATGCGAGCCATCAAATCCTGTTTGATCTTGAGGTTCTCGACGATGGCTTCACAGACCCAGTCTGCCTCGGCGACAGCTCCAAAGTCATCTTCGACGTTCCCCAGCCTGACCAAGGTGTTGAGTTCAGCAGACATTAAATTGGCAGGTTTCGCATTAAGGCAACGTTCCCAACCCTCGCGAACGATCCTATTGCGCGCCACCGTGTCGCCTGGCTGCGCGTCCGCTGGGACGATATCGAGCAACGTCACTGGCACCCCCGCATTCGCCAGGTGCGCCGCAATTGCCGCGCCCATCGTCCCGGAACCGATCACAACTGCTTTGTGGATGTGATATTTCATACTGTCTACCTCAACTCCTTCCCACTGTATCCCAAAATCTGCCGCGCTACGACCAGGCGATTGATCTGCCCGGTGCCTTCGTAGATGTCCGTGATCTTCGCATCACGGAACCACTTCTCTGCCAGGAACTCACGGCTGTAGCCGAGCGGACCTAAAATCTCGACTACCTTTTGTGTGATCTTCGTGCACACATCACCTGCCTTGACCTTACTCATGGACGCTTCGAGAGCGTTGCCCTTTTTGTGATCTGCCATCCAGACCGCCTTAAGTACCATCAGCCAGGCAGACCTGAGCATAATCTCCATGTCGATCACATCCCGTTCGATGGAGGTCAGCTTCTGGCGTGGCAATCCATAGCGGATCTGAACTCCGTTCTCGGCAAGTTTCTCATTCAGGAATTCGAGCGCCGCTCTGGCAACCCCGACGCCGGAGGCTGCCACGAGTGGACGCGTCGCGTCAAACGTGGCCATGGCGCCTTTGAAGCCGGAGGTATCTTTCTCAACCGTGGCACTCCCCAGAATATGATCGAAGGGAACGCGTGCATCGACGAGCGAGATAGCAGCAGTGTCGCTGACTCGGATGCCCATCTTATGCTCCAGCTTGGTGATCCTTACACCTGGCGTTCCGCCTTCCACCACGAAGCCGCGCATCCCTTTGCGGCCCGCCGCCGGATCGATTGTCGCCCAGACAACGATGAAGCCTTTGCCAAGTTTTTCATATTCCGTGAATGACTTGTCCCCTCCCGTGACAAAGATCTTTTCGCCATTCAGCACCCATTCATTTGTCTTTTCATCCAATATCGCACGCGTGCGAATGGCAGAGTTATCTGAACCTGCCCCAGCTTCTGTAATGCACATCGCCGCGAACGTGGGTTTCTCGTCCTGGAACCGTGCAAGGAATTTTTCCTTCTGCTCGGCGGTGCCCGCGGCAAAGACCGCTGCCGCGCCCAGTCCACCACCGGGCAGGCAGTGATACATCCCCACATCGCCCCAGCATAGGGCTTCGATCTGCGCAGCGAGCGTTTGGTACCCGATCGGAGGTCTGTTGTCGTGCTCTGCGCTTTTCTTGCCATTCTGGCGCGGAGCCAAACCATTACCGCCCATCGCTCTCATGGCTGAGTGCATGAATTCAATGTACTCCCAGGGAATTTCATGTTCGTGCTCGTCGAAATAACGCGAGCGGGAGCGCATCATCTCTTCGGCAACCGTTTTCAAGACGGACTGCGCCTGTACGACTGGTTTTGGCGGTTCAAACTCAATGGACATGATTCTCCTTACGTAGACAGGTATGCTGTGACAAATATATACTTGTCAACTTCTAACCCTCTTTACACGATTAGTAATCCCGTTAGCATAGCGAAGCCGCGCCCATTTCTCATCCACATTTCCACAGGATGCTCGCGGATATAGCCATGCCCGCCGAGAATCTGCACCGCACGATCTGTAACCATCATCGCCATGTCAGCGGCGCCAACCGCGGCAAGATACGCTTCGGTGAAGGCGTCCTCCTTTCCACGGTCGAGCTTCCAGGCAGCTTCCCAGGTGAGCAGACGACTCGCTTCGATTTCCGTCCGCATTTCAGCAAGCATAAAAGCGATTGCCTGTTTCTGTGCAATTTTCACGCCAAATGCTTCGCGTTCTTTGGCGTAATCCTTGCTGTACTCAAATGCCGCGTTTGCGACACCAACGGCCGCTGCCGCCGTAGCAACGCGCATGGACGCCAGGATCGGCTCAAAATTATGACCCGCGGCGCCCCCCAATCTGTTCGATACAGGGATTTTTACATCCTCAAGCCTCACCCGATATAAAGGAAGCGCATTCAGACCCATTAACTTCTCGCGTTCTTCGCCAATCGATAGACCTGCTGTTCCGCTTGGCAGAATGAAGCCCTGTGTTTGACTTTCCAGGTTCGCAAATACGAGGATTGATTCTGCGTCCTTCGCAAACGGAACAAATGCCTTCTCACCGTTAAGCACATACTCTTCGCCTTGGAGTGTTGCCTTTGTCTCTAGTGCATTAGGGTCAAAGTCAAACGCATATTCGATGAGCGCCGCAGTAAACGGACACCACTCTTCTTCGATGACTTTGGGCAAGTAGGTCTGCTTCTGATCCTCACTCCCCGCCAGCAAAAT
>DATFHE010000100.1:0-3164 GCA_035248745.1 Anaerolineales bacterium
ATCAAGCTCTCGCACGGTCTCTTGCCAGTGTTCCGGTGATTGGATCGCGATCGTCTCATTTAAAACGGCGACGCCTTGCAAGATTTGTGCCAACCTGGCGACATCCACACTTGGGTTTCCGGGTTTTGCTTGAATGGGTTGAAGACGTGTAGGGATGTATTGCAAGTGACTCGGCTGCTCTTTTATTAGAAAACGCTGGATTTCATCGAAATTCTTCATTTAACCTCACTTTGCCTATTGACAACAGATGCCTAAAAGCGTATTATTTAATTGATTGCAGAAAGCAATTAACTTTCGTGATTTTATCATTACATGAAACATAGCGACCACGAATTCATCGGTGACCAGGAATCTCTGCGTCAGATCAACCTCTCCACCGTTCTCACGCACCTGCGTCAGAACGCGCCAATCTCACGAGCGGGTCTTGCAGAGATCACGGGCCTTAACCGGGCGACGATCACACGCTTGGTGCGTGAGCTGATCGAGCACGGATTTGTGCGTGAGACCGGCTTCCAGTCCATACGCGCCGGCCGCCCGTCGATTCTACTCCAGTTGGACCCGGAGGCTGGTTGCATCATCGGCGCGGAGATCGAAGTGAAGTTTGGGTCTGTGATCCTAACCGACCTGGCAGCTCATGTTCTCTGGCGCCAGGAAGTCGATTTTGGGGATAACGACGAGCCAGAGTCAACCTTGAACAGCGTTTCACAACTCATCAGACAAGCCTGCGAACAAGCCAGGCAAGCAAACCGGCATGTTCTGGGCCTAGGAATGAGCCTACCGGGGCTAGTAGATGTGTCCAGCGGCGTATTGCTCTTTGCTCCCAACATGCGTTGGAGTGATGTGCCTGTCAAGCAATGGCTGGAGAACGAATTTGACATCCCTGTTTACGTAGATAACAAAGCCAACATGGCGGCGCTCGCCGAAAGCTATTTCGGTTCGGCACGAGATAGTGAGTACGTGCTGTACATCAATATTACGGCGGGGGTTGGCGCGGGGATCGTCCTCCACCAGCGCATTATGGCAGGGACGTCTGGTCTGGCGGGCGAGGTAGGACACATGACGATCAACCCCGATGGACCGAAATGCAACTGCGGCAGCCGTGGTTGTTGGGAAACCTACGTAAGCGCTCTGGCAGTATTTCGCCGCGCCCGCGAAGCGATTCTGGACGGGGAAGAATCCCAACTGGCGGACGTTGTACGAGATGGCTTCGAAAGAATAACGATACCCCTTATGGTAGAGGCAGCCCAAAAAGGAGATCTGGTGGCGTTGAATTCCCTCGAGGAGACCGGTTATTACCTGGGTGTTGGATTGGCAAATTTGATCAATACCTTTAATCCAAAAAAGGTGGTACTGGGAGGATATGTCATCCAGGCTCATGAATTTTTGCTGCCCGTGATTCAAAAGACGGTACAGGAACGGGCTCTCCGCTGGCCACGTGAAGCAGCAGATATTGTCGTCGCGACCTACCTGAATGATGCCAGCCTGATGGGAGCAGTCGCAACCGTATATGGTCAAATTCTGTCAAACCCAAACCAGGCGTTCAAAGCCAAGCGCGGGCTTTAGATGTGTTAGGAGGTGATTCGCAAATAAAAAAACAAACACTAAGTATTTACTGTCCGGGCCTCGCAAATCATCATTTTGCCGCCCGTGCAAACGTGGTCCATTAAATTTCCATAAAAAGGAGAAGGAACATGAAGAGCGTTAAGAATCGCCTATGGGGGATGATGTGTGTTTTGATCATCGTGGGAATGCTGGCAGCCTGTGGTGCCCCTCCCGCGACGCAGACCTCGGCACCACCACCAACGGAACCTGCAGGTCCAACTGCCACTCCAGAGACCGTCTTCGTTGAAATCACTTCTACACCCGGAGCGGGTCAAGTGGCATACAATCCTGATGTATCTGGAGAAATAGAGTTGTGGCATTTCTGGGCTTCACCCGTTCGCCGGAATGGCGTCCAGCGTATCAAGGCCATCTGTGAACAGAAATTACCCAATATCACAGTAACAGATACAGTCAAGCCCTTTGGTGACATTTGGACGGCTAACATCGCCGCAGTGGCAGCTGGTTCTGGCATGCCGGATGTGATCGTTTCGGATCGCCCCACCCTGCCGAGAGATGCCGCGGATGGCGTCTATATGAGCCTGCAGGAATTCGCGGACCGCGACGGAATCACTCGCGACCAGTTCTATGACTGGGCTTGGGACCAGACCTTATATGAAGGCGAAACATACGGTATCCCCTTCGAGACCGATGTGCGTGTTTTGTTCTGGAATAAGCAACTCTTCCAGGAAGCTGGACTCGATCCCAACAAGCCACCGACCACATGGGATGAGCTCATGCAGTATGCTGACGCCCTCGATAAGAAAAATGCAGATGGTACTTATGATCGCATCGCCTTCTTCCCTCTGTGGAACGCTGGTTTCAATCCGTTTTGGGCGTATCTCAACGGCGCTCCGTTAATTGACGCCGAAGGCAACCCGGTCATCAATTCTCCCGAAGCGCTAGAATCATTGGAGTGGATCAAGCAGTGGGTGGACCGTTATGGTGGCTGGCAGGCGTTACAGGATTACAGAGCCAAATTTGGTGCTCCGCCCAATGACTTGTTCATGGGCAATGGTGTAGCCATGTTCGTGGACATCTTTGGCTACAACAGCCAGTTGGAATTCTATCGCCCGCGGGCTGACGCGGACGGTGACCTTCAGGTTACTGACCAAGACCCGCGCATGGAATGGGGCATCGCCACACTTCCGTATGACGAAGACGCAGGCCCAGCCAACTGGAGCGGTGGTTTCTCGCTCTCCATCCCAGCAGGTGCAGAGAATCCTGAAGCTGCCTGGGAGTTCATTAAGTGCATGACGGGTCCGGAGGGTCAGGCTTCGTGGGCACGTGATACGCAGGCTCAACCAACCAACCTTATTGCGGCTACGGATCCTGTGCTGTCGGCTAGCCCTGGTTGGGAAGTGGTGGATCAGGCTCTGCAGACCAGCACCGGTGGCGTGTTTGTTTCGGCGTATCCAAACTGGAATGAGCAACTCGATTTGGTACTCGAGCAAGTTTGGACGGGTGAACTGAGTCCGCAGGAAGCGCTTGATCAGGCACAAGCAGCTGTGGAAGACGCTATACAGTAGTCTCTCGCTTCTTTAGAATAAAGGGGCGACGCGCCT
>DATFHE010000101.1:0-3206 GCA_035248745.1 Anaerolineales bacterium
TAAACTCTCGTCGTCCACTTCCTTATCGTCGATCCAATCGAAGGGTGCGCGGTTATACAACTCAGAGACCCAGTAGTACGCTACGGCAGCGGTGACCCTGCCCGCCTCCACCACCGATTGAAAAATATTTGGTTTCGTGGAGCGCCTCAGGATAGTGTTAGCGATGATCCCGTGCTCGCTGGTCGGTATCCCTGTGTGGATCGTTTCATACATGGGGCGCGACATGCTCGGCAGCTCACCGACAATCTTATACAGCGTTGCCTGCCTGGTTTCCACGAGATGTCCCAGAAACCCCATGTGGGACCTCGCGACGTCATAGCGTAATGCATCAGACATAATGAGAATGACTTTGTTCATGCTGTGTGTTCAATGCCTTTCGGTGTAATTTAAGGAAAGCGAACGTTTCAAACGTTCGCTATTCCTGTGTGTTTCGTTCAGAGAGCTAGTTGACTTTTTGCGTAGTGAGAAGCGTTTCCAGAATGGCAGGCAACCCCAGAATCAGCACTGCCTCTTTCGAACAGGTAATCTGCACCTGATCCCCGATCTTTGGCAATTCGAGGAAGGGATTGTTGAACGTATCCATGTGGAACTTCGCATCCCCGATCAGCACCTGGATGCGGACAATGGCGCCCAGAAAGGTTATGTTTTCGATTTTACAATCGAGGACATTTGCTTTCTTCCCATCGGAGGTGAAGCTAAAGCGTTCAGGGCGAATGGCGATACGAACCTGATCCCCTCTTTGGTTGGCACTCAAATCCGCCGCCGTAAGCAACTCTATGCCATGTAGACTCAGCACGCCATTTGCCGGGTCCAGCACTTCCGCTGTGGTCGTATTTAATGTCCCAACGAAACTTGCCACAAAAGCTGTTTCGGGGAAGTTATAGATACGGAACGGAGTGCCTACCTGCTCGACCACCCCTACATTCATCACAACGATACGATCGGAGAGGGAGAGTGCCTCTTCCTGATCATGGGTCACGTAAATCGTTGTAATCCCGAGGCGTTGCTGGATGCTGCGGATCTCGGCTCGCAGCGAGACACGAATCTTGGCATCCAGCGCCGAGAGCGGCTCATCGAGCAGCAACACCAGTGGTCGTATCGCTAAGGCTCTTGCCAGAGCGACGCGTTGTTGCTGCCCGCCTGAAAGCTGGTACGGGTAGCTATCTCCCCGGTTCTCCAGATTGATGATCGAAAGCATTTCCTTCACCCGGTCCTTGATCGCGGCTTCCTTCTCCTTGCGGACGCGCAGACCGAACCCAATGTTCTGCGCCACAGTCATGTTCGGGAAAAGGGCATACGATTGGAACACCATGCCAACATTCCGCTGGTTGGGAGCCTGATACGTGATATCCGTGTTATCGAGAGTAATGGTGCCGCTTGTCGGCGTTTCAAAACCAGCGACCATGCGCAGCGTTGTGGTCTTTCCACAGCCGGAGGGACCCAGGAAAGAAACGAACTCGCCCTTCTCTACATCCAGGTTGAAATCCTGCACGGCGTAGGCGTCCCCAAATTGCTTTGAGATATTTGAGAGAGTTAGGTATGCCATTGCGTTGCTCGCTTTATGGTTGGTTTAGTGACCGCCCGCAATTTGACTCTGTTGCCCTCGCCCCAATAGTTGAATAATGCCCATGGCGATCCAGGTGATGGCGAAGGCTACGATCGCCATCGCGGACGGTTCGTACACCTTGCTCCGAGTCAGGTTTGCCATGTAGGGTCCCAGAGTATGTTGCGCCATGAACAGGGCAATCGTTAATTCGCCGATGACGATGGCAAAGGTCAGCAAGGCTCCCGAGAGCAGAGCCACACGCAGGTTCGGGAAGATGACTCGAAAGAGGATGGTGGGCCAGCCTGCTCCCAGGCTTTGCGCCGCCTCAGTCAGTGTGCGGACGTCCATCGCGCGCAGACCGTTATCGACCGCGCGGAACATATAGGGGAATGACAGCGCAGCGTACACGCAGACGAGGAGAATCCGTGAGCTATCGTATGTAGCAGTCAGCAGCAGGGGCGGGCGGCTGTAGAGGCGAATCAAGCCGAATACCAGCACGACGGCGGGGATCACGAAGGGCAGCAGCGTGATGAACTCGATCACGGGTCGCAGTTTCGGTAAGCGCAGGGTCACCCAGTAGGCGGTCGGGACAATGATCAGCAGGCTGATGAGGATGGCGGCGATTGCATTGACGATCGATTCGCTGAAGGATGGCACGAAGTTCGTATCTGCGAACAGCCTGCGGTACGCCTCAAAACCGAGCTTGCCTTTTTCCGCCCGCAGAGACCAGTAAAAGGTGGCTGCCAGGGGTATCAGGAAATAGAGCATCGCTGCAATATAAATCAGCCAGGACCAGAAGCTGTTCTTCCGAACAGCTTTCCCTTCCTCTGCCGGTGCCTTGACGGCAATGGGGGTGGGTGCTGTGGAGACAGTCATCGCAGCCACCTTTCCGAGCGGCGCTGAAGGAGGGAGTATATGAGGATGGAAGCTGCCATAATGATGATCATTCCCATTGCCACGGCATATCCAAGCCCGGGGTTATGTAAAACGTCACCGGAAATTTGCTGGCCGATCAGCAGCGTCGCCAGATTGAAGAGTCCACCCGTCAGGGCGTAGGCAGTTGCGTGGGCGCCGAACGCGTTTCCGAAGAGCAGGATCATCGTCCCCAGGATGGAGGGCGTCAGCACGGGTAGCGCGATGTCGCGCCAGTATTGGATCGACGTAGCTCCAAGATTCTCAGCCGCCTCGCGCCATTCACGTTTGAGCCCATCAATCGCGGGCAGGATGACAAGAACCATCAGGGGGATCTGGAAGTAGAGATAGACCATGGTCAAGCCTGTGAACGAATACAGGCTGAATCCACTGCGATACAGGTCAATCCCTGCTACCTCGAACAGAGCGGTGATCACCCCGACTCGTCCCAGAGTAAAGATGTACGCAGCCGCCAGAGGGACGCCGGCAAAGTTCGAGGCAACCCCGGAGAACGTTGTGGTCAGCGAACGAAACGGACGGGGAAGTCCACCGATGGAGATCGCCCAGGCAATGAGAAACCCAATCAGGCCTCCCAGGATGGCGCTCGTAAGGCTGATTCGGATGGACATCCCATAGGCGCTGAGCACAGCTTCACTTGTCAGTTGGCGGTAGTTATCAAGAGTCAAACCCCCACCGGGCCCTTCAAGACTGCGGTACGCAAGAATCAGCATGGGCGCGATCAGCACCA
>DATFHE010000102.1:0-4815 GCA_035248745.1 Anaerolineales bacterium
TGATTGTTCTATGCCATTATTCCATGCAGGTTTGGGACCGGTCGAGTCACGGTTCCTGGCATTTGTTTGGTCACAGTCATGGGAAATTAACAGGCGTTGGGATGTCTTTTGATGTGGGGGTAGATTGCACCGAGTTCATGCCATTGTCGCTGCAAATGATTGCATTCCGCATAGCCCGCCTGACCCAGGCTGGGATTACTTCGGAGAACTCACTCTGATACAGTTATATGAAATCTGAAAAGCAAAAGCTATGGTTGAAATCATCGATCTGAGCCAGGAAATTTTCACAGGCATGCCGGTCTTCCCTGGCTTGCCAGAAGTAAATATCACGATGCACGTATCTCACGAAGAATGGGATGGTATCGTGGACTCTGAAATCGTTTCTCCCGCCGTGAACCGGCTGGAAATGGGCGAACACACAGGGACGCATGTAGATGCCATCAACCATATGGCGCGCCAGTACCGTGGACTGTCCATTGACACCATGCCCCTCACCACGTTCTATACCGAAGGTATCTGTTTGAACTTATCGCAGAAAGGGCTGCGCAAGCTGATCGAGGTGGAGGATCTGGAACGTGCCCTCTCCCAGTCAGGTCTTGCTATCAGGGCCGGCGACACGGTTCTACTCTATACCGATCATTACCGGCGCGCGTTTGGGACGCAGGATTGGCAGCATGGTCCCGGCATCAGTACGGACGCGGCACGCTGGCTGGGCTCGCAAAAGATCGCGGCGTTCGGCGTCGAAACGATGGCTCCGGGGGTGTTGAAAGTCTCCAATAAAGAAGTTCATCATATTTGCGGGGAGATGGGATTTACGCATTACGAGAATATGATCAACCTGCATCTGTTGATTGGTCGCGGGCGCTTTCGTTTTATTGGTCTACCACTTAAGATACGCGGTGGAACTGGCTCTCCTGTGCGAGCCGTTGCCATATTCGAGAGCTAGGACAGAACACTCCCCCACTCATGAACAGGTTGAGATACCTCTATAACGAATATCCGCGCCAGTACTGGTTGATGATTCTCGGCATTATTCTGGCAACGGCAGGCAGCAGCATGATTTGGCCCTTTTTATTGATCTATGCCAGCGGCAAACTGGATCTGCCTCTCAGCACCGTTGCTACGCTGATCTCGATCAACGCGGGAACTGGAATCCTTGCATCGCTCATTGCGGGAACGCTCGCGGATAAAGTAGGGCGCAAAGTAGTGATGAATGTTAGTCTGACAGTAAACGGCATTGCCTACTTTCTACTCATGCAGGCAGAAACGTATCCGCAATTTGTCGGGTTGATGATCATGGTCGGTTTATCGAACCCGCTTTATCAGGTCGGCGCAGATGCCATGCTTGCAGATATGATCCCGCCTGAGAAGCGGAGCAATGCCTACGCAGTGAACCGCATTGCCCACAATGCAGCCTTTGCTCTCGGCCCCGCCATCGGCGGGTTTCTTGCCACTCGTTCGTACGATCTCGCATTTTACTGTGCGGGAATAGGTTTCCTCAGCTATAGTGTGATCCTGTTCTTCCTGGCGCGTGAAACGCTGACGAAACCCAGTAGCGACATAACCATGCCCACCTCACAAGCCGAAGGGTATGGTCATGTATTGCAGGATAAACATTATATGGCGTTCGTGGCAATGCTCAGCCTGGGGCTCATCGCGCCGACCATGTTATGGATTCTCATGCCGGTGTATACCAAGATCAATTACGGAATCCCGGAAGCTCTGTATGGCTGGATTCCCACTACAAATGCGGTCATGTGTGTCTTCGTGCAATATTGGGTCTCAAATATCACCCGGCAGCACCGGACCCTGCCCGTTCTTGGTGCCGGAATGTTGATCTATGCACTTGGTGTGGGTAGTGTTGCCCTGATGAACAACTTCTGGGGCTTCTGGCTGAGCATGGTAATCCTTACATTTGGGGAGCTCACACTCGTCCCTACCGCCAGTACATATGTGGCAGACATTGCGCCCCCGGATCTGCGCGGCCGTTACATGTCGTTTCACTGGCTGGGCTGGGGCATAGCGCGGACGCTCTCCCCCATCATCGGCGGTTTCCTCAACGACACTGTCGCCCCGCGTGCTATTTGGATTGGGGGTCTGCTGATCGGTCTTGCCAGCACACTCGGCATTTTTCTTCTCAGCCGCGTTTCCAAATCACAGGTGGAGCCCTTGAAAGAAGGTCTGCCGAAACGCGTATAATGATAATCAGGAAAGCAAATGCCAGTTCAAATACAACTCCGGAATGTAATCGAGTCCGATCTCCCCATCTTCTACGAACAGCAGCTGGACTCCGAGGCGACTCAGATGGCTAACTTTCCATCCCGTAACAGGGAGGCATTCATGACGCATTGGAAAAAGATCATGGCAGACGAGTCGGTCCAGCCCAAGACGATTCTCTTCAACGGAGAAGTTGCCGGGAACATTGTTTGTTTTGAGCAACTCGGCGAACGCGAGGTAGGATACTGGCTCGGGAAGGAATATTGGGGAAAAGGAATTGCAACAAAGGCACTTGAGGAATTTTTGAAGGAGATCAAGACACGCCCTTTGTACGCTCACGTTGCCAAACACAATATTGGGTCGAGGCGGGTCTTGGAAAAGTGCGGCTTTACCATGGCAGGCGAAGACCGCTTTTTTTCTGAAATCTTCGGCAGGAATCTGGATGAGTATATTTTGACTCTGGGTTTAAAGGAATGATATCCGCTGAGAAAAACGACCCTGCATGATAAGAATAGGAGATACCTATGACCTCTCTTAATCCCGGCGAAAAGGCCTCCCGCACCACTATAGTCACCGACGAGATGATCCGCCTCTTCGCCGATCTCAGCGGCGACAACAACCCTGTCCATCTGGATGATGCCTACGCGCAGACGACGCGCTTTGGTCGCCGGATCGCACACGGGATGATTGCCGCTGGGTTGATCTCCGCCACCCTTGCGAATGACCTGCCCGGGCCCGGCACCGTGTATCTCAGCCAGACATTGCAGTTCAAAGCACCTGTATTTCCCGGCGACACCATCACAACCACTGTCGAGGTAAAAAGCGTACGCCCCGACAAACCGATTGTCACCCTGGCAACATTCTGTCAAAATCAAGACGGTAGAATCGTATTAGAAGGCGAAGCAGTCGTATTAGTCAGTTTGTGAGAGGATCCAGACAGTCACGGTGAGTCATCATTACATTGCAAGCACAGAACGTTTAATTCTGCGCCATTTCCACATCCTGGATGCTGAAGCGATGTGTCAGGTCTTTTGTGACCCGGAGGTGATGCGTTTTAGTGATGGTGTGCAAACAAAAGAGTGGGTGCGTGACTGGCTGCATACCTGCCTTGCACATCACTACGAGACATGGGGGTTTGGTCCGTATGCGGTTGTCGAAAAGCAAAATTCAGATGTAGTCGGGTATTGCGGCTTATTCTTTTTCCCAGATGTAAACGGTCAACCCGAAGTTGAGATCGGCTACCGGCTTGCCCGTTCGGCGTGGGGGAAGGGTTATGCTACCGAAGCTGTCCGCGCTGTTCAGGAATTCGCCTTCCGCGCACTGGGCATTAAACGACTGATCGCCATCATTGACCCTGCGAATACGGCATCCATCCACGTGGCAGAGAAGATCGGGATGGAATATGAACAGGAATTCATGCGCGAGGGTTATACCCATCCCGATTATGTCTATGCCGTGCATCGACATTGAAACGTAAATGATTATGAAGGTAGAGAAGGAGTGAATCCATATGCAGATCGACTTTGCAACATCAGGTGGCGTTGCCAATGTAGAACTGGTTTATCGCGCCGACACGAGTACCATGTCAGAAGAGCAGACAAAAGAGCTGGAATCACTGGTGGAAAGCTCCGGTGTTTTCGATCTCGAGCAAGACGACACAAACTCGCATACGGCGATCGGCCGCGCCGATGTGATTTCCTATCGCCTGACTCTCTCAGAAGGGACCCGGCAAACCACGTTATGGATGAATGATATATCCGCGCCAGCTTCCGTGCGGCCCCTGTTGGCATACTTGCGTAAGCAGGCATTGGAGCAAAAACGGAAAAGCCAGTAAGCCTTATCTTCCCATCATCGCTTTCAGGCGCTTTTTTACATTCTGCCATTCCGTGTCCAAAATGCTGTAGAACACGGAATGACGATAGTGTCCATCCGGCAGGATCATGTGATTGCGGAGGACACCCTCCCTCACCGCTCCGATGCGTTCGATCGCTTTTTGCGAACGCTCATTTCGTAAGTCCGTTTTCAGCTGTACACGGATGCAGCCAAGCATTTCAAATGCATGGCTTAATAACAAGTATTTACACTCTGTATTCACAACCGTCCGCTGAAATTCTGACCCATACCAGGTACCGCCGATCTCCAGCCCTCGATCCTTGGGCATAATATTCAAGTAACGGGTAGCACCGGCGACACGCCCCGATTCCAGATGAACGGCGATAAAAGGCAGGTCTGTCCCCTTTTTCTCCCGTGCCAGAATATCCAATACCCAGTTACGCATATCGTCCACTGAATTCATATCTCCATAGAGCATGAAATGCCAGAATGGCTGCCCTACGCCAATTTCCGCCAGGGCATCAATATGATCTTCGGTCATTGGTTCCAAGCGCACGTGTTTACCGGTCAAGACAACAGGTTTTACCTCCATGTTAACCACTCCTCTTCAGGGGTATTCTGCGTAGGAAGATAAGGCATCGCAAGTCCTACGACACCGAGCAATTCACTTAATGCTGCCCGCACCGCCGTGCGGTCGTCCCACAAATGCTCGCGCCCGCCAAAGCACATGGACTGTTCATGTCCCTTCCCGCAAGCCAGGACAAT
>DATFHE010000103.1:0-3742 GCA_035248745.1 Anaerolineales bacterium
TCGATGGTGAAAGTTTGAAGTATCTTGGGTCCCTGGAGAATATTTTTTACTTTAATGG
This sequence comes from Anaerolineales bacterium, assembly GCA_035248745.1. Classification (GTDB taxonomy): domain Bacteria; phylum Chloroflexota; class Anaerolineae; order Anaerolineales; family Villigracilaceae; genus Defluviilinea. Next base: position 59 of record DATFHE010000103.1, read on the forward strand.
AAGTAAAAGCCACGAAATCGTGATGGTCTACGATGGGGCATTGAAGGAATCGGCGTTATATGAGCAGCAGGTAATCACAGGAAAAGAAGCAAACGGAGAGGATATCCGCGCAGTGTGGAAGAGCATCGATGAATTCGGGGATGGAAAGTCGATCCTATATCCAACAGGCTTACTGGAAATCCTACGATAGTTTGATAGTTCTCCATGTTTGGAAGAAAAAATAAAAAAGAAGGTGCCCTTCTTATCAGTGCTTGAGAACGTTGCTGTGAAATCCGGTGCACTGTAAGATAGGGAACGACTGGTTTACTTAAAGTAGAAATGAAAGCGGACAAAAATTTCCAACGGAAGCCAATTCTACCCATGCTCCTGACTCTGGCAGGCATATTGATGGGTTTGCTACTTGCTCTCCTTGCCGTCTGGGCGGACTATGAGTCAACAGCGTATGGGTTTTTTAGACGAGCACAGGCTTCATTCGGGGGTTTAGTCTGCCCGGTATTTATGGGAGAGAAGGAAAGCAGTACTGTTTCCATAAAGCTCTCCAATCCGACGGATCGAACCATCTCGCCCAGTGTCCAGGTTGAGATCAGCACACCGAATGAACTGGATTCAGAAACCGAATTCATCCAACTGGCGCCAGGTGAGCAGATAACCTTGCAAAAAACCATCGGACCCCGGAATGTTGATCTTGGTATGTTTATCTTTGTGAATGCACACATCTTTTCGACATACCCACTTCCAGCTCGAGAAAATACCTGTGGCATCCTTGTGCTCCCCATTACGCGCGGTGCTCCCCTGTTGATAGCAGGAACAGTATTAAGCACTCTCTTCATGGCAGTTGGAATATGGATCTTATACAAAAACAAACAATTTGCGCGACAATCGCGCGCCATATTGTTTATGGTGATTGCGACTACGCTCGCCATGTTTTTAGGGTTTAGCGGATCGTGGCTCGTAGCTGGGATCTTAATTATTCTATCGATTCTAACGTTGTTTATCACCGCGGGCAGTTCTTTTACATAATACCCAGGGAAGTTCATTCTGTATCCGCCTGGCTTCAGCCGTAACAAATAACAAAATCGACGTGAATTGTTGTATAGTCAAAGAATATCCATCAAAAGGAGAGTGAGCCATGCGTTGGGATGAATTAACTGGCAATCTTTTTTCAGAGGCAGTTCAAAAAGCAGAAGGCGTGTGCCTTTTGCCATTATCCTGTATCGAGCGGCACGGACATCACCTGCCGCTTTCCACAGATATGCTCATCGGGCGGGAAGTCTGCAATCGCGCCGCGGCGCTCGAACCTGCCATTGTCTTCCCTGATTTCATCTTCACACAAATTCTCGAAGCGCGGCATTACCCTGGCTGCATCGGTATCGAACCCGACTTGACAATTCGTTTGCTGGAAAATACCTTTCGTGAAATTGCTCGCAATGGACTCAAGAAGATTGTGATTGTCAATGCGCACGGAGGCAATGACCATCTGATCCATTATCTGGCGCAGATCCAGCTGGCAAGCCCGCGTGATTATGTCCTTTACATCGCAGAACAATTTTATAGCCCTGAAGATGAAGCCGCGATCCAAGCACAATGGAAAACAACTGTGGACGGTCATGCAGGTGAAAAGGAGACCAGCGCTATTTTGGCAATCCGTCCAGATTTGGTGCAACGCGATGCCATGCCAAGCGATGACGAAGGGATGCCGCTTGGCAGGCTTCAAGCGTTGCGTGATCTGAACATCGATGTAGGAGTCTGGTGGTACGCCGATCACCCCACTCACTATCGCGGGGACGGGATCCCTGCAACGGTGGAAAAGGGTAATTTCTGGTTGGACGCGCGTGCTCGCGGGCTGGCGAAATCCATCCGTGCCATTAAGGACGATACAGAAACGAAGCGCTTACAGGATGAGTTTTTTGGAGAACTAGGGCAACCCTGAGCCCATTGTGCAGGTATAAAAAGAGTCTCGTCACGTGGCGACGAGACTCTTTTTATGTTAAGTCATGTAAATTACTTGACCAAATTCCTGAGCACCGTATGGAGAATGCCTCCATTGCGGTAATAGTTCACTTCCACTTCCGTATTCATTAATGCGATCGCGTTGAATTCAAGGACCGAGCCATCCGGTTTCGTCGCCCGTACCCGGACAACAGCTTTGGGGATCATGGTGTCACTTAAGCCTTCGACATCAAAGATCTCTTCGCCGGTGAGTCCCAGCGATTCAACATTTTGCCCTTCCACAAATTTCAAGGGCAGGATTCCCATCCCCACAAGATTGGACCGGTGAATGCGCTCAAACGATTCGGCAATTACAGCTTTTACACCCTGCAGCATGGGACCCTTGGCTGCCCAGTCTCGGCTGGAACCCGTTCCATATTCCTTACCTGCCAGCACAACGGTCGGTATGCCTTCTGCCTTATATTTCATCGCGGCGTCAAAGATGGACATTTCCTCGCCGGAGGGCTGGTGTTTCGTCCAGTTGCCTTCTTTCGGCGCAACCATTAGATTTTTCAAGCGGATATTTGCAAATGTACCGCGCGCCATCACCAAATCATTGCCGCGACGCGTTCCGTACTGGTTGAAGTCCTTGGGCTGCACGCCGCGTTCCTGTAGGAATAGGCCAGCAGGAGAGCTGGTCGCGATATTGCCTGCCGGAGAAATATGATCCGTGGTAATCGAATCACCGAACACACCCAGGACGCGCGCACCCTTGATATCTTCAATCGCAGGCACATTCAGTGTCAGGCTCTGGAAGTAGGGCGGATGATGGATATAAGTAGAGTCTTCCCTCCAGTCGAAGAGATCTCCTTCCTTGACTTCGATCGCCTGCCAGATCTCCGAGCCGCTAAAGACGTCGGAATATTTTTCCTTGAACATTTCTGCTTTGACGCTGGCAGCGATTGCTTCGTTGATCTCCTGCTGTGTCGGCCACAGATCTTTCAAATAGACCGGTTGACCATCGGAACCGATCCCCAGAGACTCGTTGTTCATGTCGATATCCACAGTCCCGGCGAGTGCATACGCCACCACCAGTGGTGGTGAGGCAAGATAGTTTGCCTTCACCAGCGGATGGACGCGTCCCTCGAAGTTGCGGTTACCGGAAAGCACTGCCGCAGCAACCAGGTCCGAGCCTGTGACAGCTTTGGCAACTTCTCCCGGAAGCGGACCAGAATTTCCAATACAGGTCGTGCAACCATAAGCAATCACGTTAAAGCCAAGTTTGGAAAGCGGGTCGATCAGACCTGCCTGCTGGAGATACTCAGTCACGACACGCGACCCGGGCGCCAGTGACGTCTTCACATATGGCTTGACGTTCAAACCTTTTTCAATCGCTTTCTTCGCCACAAGTCCGGCAGCAAGCAACACAGACGGGTTGGACGTATTCGTGCAGGAAGTGATCGCTGCGATCACCACCGCGCCATGCTTCATCTTCTGCGTACCGCCATTCGTGCCGAACGTCGCTTCACGTGCCAGCGCCTCCTGTGAGAGTTCGTAACCACGTTCCTTGACAGGCGCCGTCAGCACGCTTTGAAAAGCAGTTTTCATATCAGAAAGCGCGACGCGGTCCTGCGGGCGCTTGGGTCCTGCCAGGGAAGGTACGACCGAAGCAAGATCTAATTCGAGAGTATCGGTGAATTCAGGGTCAGGCGCCGATTCATCGCGGAAGAGCCCTTGCGCGCGCGTATAAGCTTC
>DATFHE010000104.1:0-6660 GCA_035248745.1 Anaerolineales bacterium
TGGAGCCATCATCGACGACAATAATTTCGTTTGCAAGTTTTGTGGATTGTACTCGTTTGATAATTTCCCCTATATTCCTGACTTCATTGTACACCGGTATGACGATGGAGAGGTTCATAGTGCCCCAGATTATATACGATATTAGAATGGACAAGCTTGTGCACGATATACAGCAAAGTGCGGGGGAGATGAATTAAGAGGCAGTATAATTTGAGTGCACTCAAATCATTTATCTTAATGGAGCATCCCCATCGGGAGGTGTCATGAATAATCCTCTTGGAAGACCATCTGCCAGCGCAGCATCATTTTCACCACCGCCGATTAACTCCGTCGAAGATACGGGGTTATCTCATCTCTGGCTGCAAGATCTGGCCTTAAAGATTCTTTACTCACAGGGGTATTTGAGCGGGTTTAAGATCGCGGAACAGATGGCGCTGCCCTTTGCCGGTGTGACGGATGGAATCCTGGAAGTACTGAAACGTGAAAAGATGCTCGAGGTGAAATCGTCGCAGGGCGGCCTTGGGGAAGGCGCTTACACCTACGGTATTACCGGAGCCGGGGTGACCCGTGCCCGTGAGGCACTGGAACGCAGTCAATATGCCGGGCAGGCTCCCGTTCCCTTTGAAGTCTATAACGAAGCCATTCGCCGGCAAAAGACCGGGCGTATGACCGTGACCTCACGCATGATGCGCCAGATCCTTTCGCAGATGGTCATTTCCGAATCAAGCTTCCAGCGCCTGGGACCGGCACTTAACTCCGGCACATCCATCTTTATGTATGGTCCGCCTGGGAACGGCAAGACCAGTGTTGCCCGCGCCTTCGGCAACCTTGTTTTGACACAGGCAATGTATATTCCGTATGCTTTGTATCTGGATGGACAGGTCATCAAGGTCTACGACCAGGTGAGCCACCGTCTGGCGCCCGATTCTGATGCCCCTACGACTGCTCCGGGCACGGGCAACCTGCGCACCAGCCAGCGACGCGATCCACGCTGGGTGAAGATTCGCCGCCCCTTCATTGTGGTCGGCGGGGAGTTGACGTTGGAAGGGCTCGACCTCGTATACGACGAGGTACACAAATTTTATGAAGCGCCGTTCCAGGTGAAAGCCAACGGCGGCATCCTTCTGATCGACGACTTCGGACGCCAGCAGGTACGCCCGCGCGACCTGCTCAACCGCTGGATCGTTCCACTCGAAAACCGTGTGGACTTCCTCACCCTGCACAACGGGCGCAAAGTAGAAGTCCCATTTGACGTGCTGATCGTGTTCTCCACCAACCTGCCTCCGAAAGACCTCGTGGATGAAGCCTTCCTGCGCCGGCTGCGTCACAAGATCGAGATTGGCGATCCCACCTATGAAGAGTACCGTGAGATCTTCAGGCGCGTCGCCCAGGACAAAAAAGTGGAATATAGCGATCAGGGACTGGCATATTTGTTGCAGGAGTGGTATATCAAGCGGAACCGCAAACTGCGTGCCTCTCACCCTCGTGATCTATGCGACCAGATCCTCGATATTTCAAGCTACCTCTCTGTGCCCCCAACCATGTCGCGTGACATGCTCGACCGTGCAGCGAGAGCCTATTTCGTTGATATTTAGTCCGTTTTCTGCTATACATACCGGGTTACGCATCGCCGACTCTTAAGCGTAACCTGGTGTTTTGTTATCATGCTTACATCATTACCTCAACCTGTTATCTTCGCGCATCGCGGCGCGTCTGCTCACGCGCCGGAGAATACTTTGGCGGCATTCGAGCTGGCATTGGCACAGAATGCGGATGCCATTGAGCTTGACGTCAAATTGTCGGCGGATGGACGAGCTGTGGTGATTCATGATCCAACCGTCGATCGTACGACAGGCAGCCATGGACGCGTGAAGGACTTATCGTTTCAGGAGTTGCGGTCCCTGGATGCGGGCAGCTTTTTTTCAGAGAAATATCGCGGCGAGAAGATCCCTTCGCTAGAGGAAGTTTTTGAAGCCGTAGGGAAGCGTACGTTTATCAACGTGGAGTTGACCAATTACACCACCCCGCGCGATGCACTGGTGGAGACAGTCTGTATGCTGGTGAAGAAGTTTGGGCTGCAAAAGCGTGTGCTGTTTTCCTCGTTCTTTGCTTCGAATCTTTCGAAGGCACGTGCCTACCTGCCAGAAGTCCCCAGAGGTTTACTGGCGTTGCATGGATTTCTCGGTGCATGGGCGCGCTCTTTCGGCTTCAACTTTGGGAAGTATCAAGCCTTACATCCATATATAGAAGATGTCAGCATGCAGCAAGTTCAGCGTGTGCACCGTTTGAATCGGCGCATCCATGTTTGGACGGTCAATGCCGCGGAGGATATGCGTAGCCTGTTCCACTGGGGTGTGGATGCAATCTTTACAGATGATCCTGCGCTGGCAGTGCAAGTGAGGAGCGAATCAGAAGGGAAGGTCACTCAACCGGTGGGGGAGGTATTGCGTTGAGACGTTTCTTGCATGGGCTGACACTGCTCATCGTTCTCACATTGCTATTGCAACCGAGCCCTGCCGCACAAGCCGAAACCTACTTCCAGACTTCCAAACCTCAGGCGGTGCTGGCGTCGATGACACCGGAAGAACGGGTAGGACAACTATTTCTCGTTACGTTTCAAGGCATCGATACGCATGACCAGACTGAGATCTATGATCTTATTGTTAACCATCATGTTGGTGGCGTCGTGCTGCTGGCAGCTAACGATAATTTTCTGCCCCAGCCCGATACGATCTCAAGTGCCTATCAGTTAACCTCTTCTCTGCAAAGAATTGAAGCAAACGCTGCTACGGCATCAGAAAACAATCCAGAGACGGATAACAGTACCTACATACCTTTATTTATTGGGATTTCACAGGAAGGTGACGGCGCGCCATACGATCAAATCCTAAGCGGTCTCACGCCGCTGCCAAATCTGATGGCGATCGGCGCCACCTGGCAAACAGAACTCGCGCGGCAAGTGGGACATGTGCAGGGAAATGAGTTGAGCGCGTTGGGATTCAATCTTTACCTGGGCCCTTCGCTGGACGTGGTAGAAGCGCCAAACCCTTCAGCACAGATCGACCTGTGTCCCCGCGTGTTTGGCGGCGACCCGTTCTGGGTGGGGGAAATGGGGCGCGCCTACATCGCCGGTCTGCATGCTGGAAGCAATAACCGCATGGCGGTAATTGCCAAACATTTTCCAGGTCGTGGCGCCTCAGACCGCTCTCCCGAGGAGGAAGTAGCAACGGTCCGCAAGCCTCTTGAGCAATTGAAAGTGGTGGAGCTCGACCCGTTTATCTCTGTCACGAATACCACACAGTTAGCCGAGCTTGTGGACGGACTTCTAGTTTCACACATTCGTTATCAGGGATTTCAGGGAAATATCCGCGCAACAACACGCCCCGTCAGTCTGGATGCGGCGGCGCTCACGGCGATCCTTGAATTGCAAGAATTTGCGACCTGGCGAAGGAATGGCGGATTGGTAGTGAGTGATGCGCTTGGAAGCCAGGCAGTGCGTGATTTTTATTCGCAGAGTGGTGAGAATTTCCTGCCACGCTCGGTGGCACGCGATGCGTTCCAGGCAGGGAATGACCTCCTTTACCTGGGTAACATTACTTCCGATGAACCGGAATCAGACCCTTACACTTCCACGCTGGAAATCCTTGACTTTTTTGCTCAGCAATATCAGGAAGACCGCACCTTTGCGCAGTTGGTCGACGCGGCTGTTCTTAGAATCCTGGCGCAAAAATTCCGCATGTATGACGACTTTACGCTCGCGAGCGTACTCGCACCGGAAAGCGGTCTGGCAGATATCGGGAGTTCGCGAGAGATTGTTTCGGAAGTGGCGCGAAACGCTGCCACGCTGATCAATCCGTCTCCAGAGGAATTAACAACCCTGCTCCCTGCGCCTCCGAGCCAGTCCGACCGAATTGTGTTACTAACGGATACGTCGGATTTCAAACAATGTACCAGCTGCTTCTGGGAACAGGGACTTGCCGTGGATGCACTGCAAAGGGAGATTCTGCGGTTGTACGGATCGGCTGGCAGTGGTCAGGTGTTTGCGAGCCGGTTGAATTCATTCTCTCTTGAAGAATTAGAGTTGATGCTCAACGGGGAAAGCCAGACAGATATTGAGTCTATTCTGGCGGGCGCCAACTGGATCGTGATCTCACTGACCGGCGTGAGCGATGGACAGGTTGACCTGCTCAAGCGCTTCTTTTCCGAACGTCCGAGCCTGCTCCGGAACCCTAAGGTTTTACTGTTTTCGTTCACGGCTCCATATTATCTGGATCCAACGGATATTTCCAAGCTGACGGCCTATTATGCTTTGTATAGCAAGCAACCGGCATTTATTGAGGTGGCTGCACGCTTGCTCTTCGAGCGCCAGCAAATTACGCTCCAGGGCGATTCACCGGTTTCGATCCCCGCAGTGAACTACGATCTGATCGATGTTACCTCTCCGGACGAGGATCAAATCATCCCGCTCGCCTTGGACCAAGCAGTTGAGGAAGTCACGCCGACCGCCGAAAGCGGAACGATCGTCCCCGAGACCCCCCAGGCATCTCCTACCGTGACCCCGATTCCGCTTTATCGCATTGGCGACACAATCGCCGTGCGTGCGGGTCCGATCGTCGATCATAATCAAAATATCGTTCCCGATGGAACTCCCGTTCGCTTTATCATGTCAACAACGGATGAAAACGGTGAAATTCAAGAACCCATGGATGCAACCACTATCAATGGGGTGGCGCGTGCTTCCTTCGCGATCAATCGACCGGGGAAAGTTGAAATACGTGTCGTCAGTGAACCGGCTTTTATCTCGACTTTTATCCAGTTCGAAGCATCCAATGTAGGCGCAGTAGTGACTTTTATTGCTCCGTCTCCCCAAGTCACTCCAACGATTCAAGCGACACCCACGGTAACGCCAACGCCGATGCCAACAAGTCAACTCATTACTCTTGAGGGTCGTCCCCTAGTGGGAATGTGGTTAATCGTGATGGTTGCCGTGTTCGGCGGAGCACTCCTGATGTTCTGGGCAGTCAGCCGGATCGTATCCCCGCTCTGGGGCCTGCGCTGGGCACTGTTTGTGTTTCTCGGTGGATTGGCAGCCTATAACTATCTTGCCCTTGATCTTCCCGGCGCGGCAAATTGGATCGCTACATCATCCGGCGCGTTTGGCGTGCTGTTATTGACATTTGCGGGGGAGATCGTTGGATCGCTCGGAGCCTGGATCTGGATGCAAGTAGTTAACGCACCAGCGTCGCGAGAAGACTGACTAGAAACAAAACTGCTGCGCTCCATGCCAGGGTCGCTTCGGGGGTATTTGCAAAATAATCCCAAATGGGCTGCGGGCGGGCGCGTCGGATCGAAATAGGAAGGGTCGGCGCCTCGGTATAGCCTAACAATGCCTGACGGAATTCATCAACCGTCTCCGGGCGTTCATCGGGATGCAGAGACATCGCCCAGAGGATCGCTCGCTCGGTGCGCGGCGAAACGGCGGGGTTGAACTGCCGTAAGGGCAGCAGGCTTTCGGGGTCCAGGAAACGTTTGCGGGCATCGGCAGGCGGTTCGTTTGTAAGTAAATGATAGAGTGTTGCGCCGAACGAATAGATGTCGGAACGAATGTCGGTATGGACATCACTGCCGCCATATTGTTCGAGCGGCGTGTAAAGAGCAGTGCCCTGCCCCTGAATAATGGTAATTGTCACTTCTTCTGGCGCAAGAATCTTCACCAATCCAAAGTCCACCAGCTTGATCAGTCCCTGTGGCATAAGTTTGAGATTGCTTGGCTTGATGTCGCGATGGACGATGGGTGGTTCCTGACTGTGCAGGAAGGCCAGAGCACTGGCGACCTGGTCTGCCCAGGTGAGAACATCGGCTTCCTTCAGGAATGTTTTTTTGCGACGCGCCTCCAACAGAAGGGTGCGCAAGTCATCGCCCGGAACATAGTCCATGACCAGATAGTCGCGCGGTCCATTGGAGAAGTAGTCTGAAACTTTGGGGAGATTGGGATGATCGAGACGCGCGAGCACAGTTGCCTCGCGCAGGAACTGATCGCGAGCCTCATCTCGAATGTTTTCCGGGAGGGCGCGGTCGTACTCGACTTCTTTCAACGCGCACTGACGGCCTTTGAGTCGGGTGTCGTCTGCGAGATAGATCGAGCCCATCCCACCCTGCCCGATTCGCTCACGAATCTTATAGCGACCGCGCAAGACCTCCCCGTTCTTGAGAGGTGGAAGCAATGCTTCTCCTTATGAGTTTCCTGATTGTGTTGGCAATGTCTCTGACAGTTCTATGTCGGCGTAAGTTCTGCACAGAAACGCGTCTTTATGCTATAGTATTATAATACGCTTACCGAATCTATATTCCAATTCAGATGGTGAGAGAAATCTGAGCGTGACTTGCACTCGCTAAGCACTGATATATCGACTCCATAAGATGATCATGAAGAATTCATCGGAAGAATATCCTTTATTGGTTGCCCAGGAAGGACCATTGAAAGGACAGCGCTGGCCGTTAAGCCAGACGATTGTCCTGGGGCGTGAGGCTTCCTGCGATGTGGTCGTAGCAGACCGGCAAATCTCACGCTTTCATGCACGTATTACGCCCACTACAGAGGGGGCGATCCTTGAAGATCTCGGAAGCAAAAATGGCACGCACCTGAACGGAACTCCACTC
>DATFHE010000105.1:0-4877 GCA_035248745.1 Anaerolineales bacterium
AAACGCCGTGCAATATACGCCGCCCGGCGGAGAAGTGTTCCTGAGCCTGGAAAAGATCGGCGGACAGGCACGCATCATCTGCCGGGACACGGGACCCGGCATCCCCGCAGAAGACCTGCCTCACATCTTCGAGCGTTTCTATCGCGCCGAGAAGTCGCGCACGCGCAGAGAAACCACCGGGTCCGGGTTAGGACTCTCCATTGCAAACTGGATTGTAGAACGCCACGGGGGACGGATCGAAGTAAATTCACACGAGGGAAAAGGTACGACCTTCGCGATCTGGTTGCCTCTCGATACCAGTGATAAGAAGTCAGATACACAGCAGTCACAGGGGACAACAATTCCTGCGAAGAAATCGTAGGAGAGTGCCAACTCGCTTTACAGATACAAAACAAAAGCCGCCATACTGGCGGCTTTTGTTTATAAAGCTCTGTATCAAACAATGTTAGGGAATCCCTAATCTTTGCGCAGCCTGGCTGCAAAGACCAGCTCCATATTTTTGGTACCACTCGGTCAGCGATGCACTGGATGTTACGCCGTTGCGGGCATCTTCGTAAATCGGTGCACCATAGAGGACATAGCGTTTTGTTTCTGCCGGCCAGGCCCATTCACTGCGGGAGATCACACCAATTCCACCGTTATAACCCGCCAGCGCCAGGCGTGCATCCCCACCTCCTGCCTGAAAAGAGCGGGCAAGGTAACCCATACCCCGCAGGGCATTGGTTTCCGGGTCATACGGATTTTCCCCAAACTTGAAATGGAACGGCATCACCTGGAACAGGCTTGTAGCTCCCGAGCGCGAAGTCGCGCGTGGGTCGCCGCATGATTCGATCTGCATCACGGTAGCAGCCAGGTTGGGATCCACCCCCGCAGCATTTGCCCAGCGTACTATGTCATTCCCCCAGTGCTGGACTTCCTTGGTAAAGATCGGGGAGAGTCCGCTGGCAGCACCGGCTGGAGCGCCCCAGACCGGTGCCGCTCCGCCAGTGGAAGCTTCCGTGTTGAGGGGAGCTGCCGAGTTCTGAAGCACCAGGGTCGAATTGTTAATGGGCAGCGCCGAAGGGGAGAGTGGTGCCTTAAGCGCCACAAGCACCACAAAGGCTACGATAAGAAGGGCTGCAATCGGCGGCAGGGCATAAAAAGACAGACAGCCGCTACCAGTTTCAGAGGCGACGGCCATCTGCCAGTCTTCTTGATTTTGGAAGCGAGCACGGGACATAGTAGGGTTCCTCAATTCTAGGTAAGGGACCCGAGCTCGGAACGAGTTCGGATGTGAGTATTCAGCTGTGTTTTGAATTTAATACATACGCAAAGTACAGACTCTAGGAATTTATGCGTCGTAGGATCGGTCGTTGGTACGCTCTGGATTGTTTTGACCATAGACGTTGTGATACGTAGGCTCCTGTCGTGCGAAGGATGTCTGTTGCGGATTGTTCGTTTTCGGCGCTGGTCGGAAGGTGTTTGTATTCCCTTGTGCGCTCTGTGCTGGCCGGCTCAACGTGGATGCCGGGCGGATTACCGGTTGTGACGGAACTGGACGATAGTTCGGCTGCTGTTGCTGTGCAGGGCGAGGATTACTGGTATGGGAATAGGAACGGCCGTCGGCAGTCGTGAACAAACGGTCACCGGCGAGTGAGAACGTGCCAATGATCATGACACGCACAAGGAGGATCATCGCGGCGACAAAGATCGGTACAATTTTGGTCATCGTTGCTGTGCTGACCACTGCGCCACCAGACGCGCTGGCATGGCTGACGATCGCCACCGAAACACCCCACCAGGTGAGGACGGCGTTGAAGGCAGCGGCCAGGAACCAGGCACCAAAGAGGTAGTACACTTCCTTGGGTTCATCCGCGCCCTGCTCGGGGGTGAAGATGCGCGCGATCCCGGCAAAGTCAATGCCACAGAAAGCGATTGCCAGAATAGTCGCCCAGCGGAGACCAGCGAATGTCAGATCCCCTAAAACATCTCTTAATGCAAATTGTGTGGTGCTGAAGTTGAAGATCTCGAATGCAAGCAATGCACCGATGATCATCATACCCCAGGCTGCGCCACGATTGAAACGGCGCCCGCGGAAAAGAGCAGCAAGCCCAGCTCCGGCGCCTCTCCGGTATGTAGTCATCTCGACCTCCTTTGTCGAATAAGGGACAACGTAGGTCGATTATAGAACACTTGTTCTAGATCGTCAAGGTTTTACGCTTTTTCTGCTGTTTTATCCCCACAATGCTTACAGTAAATGCTAGTCCTTATGCCAGCCTGCGTTTCTCGGCGGCACGCCAGGCATGTGCGATCTGCGCCGCGAGACGGGCATTATTCAATAACAAAGATAAATTTGCCCGCATCGACTGACCCTTGGTCAAGTCACTGATGCGTTGGAGCAGGAAGGGCGTCAATTCCTGGCCATGGATCTCCTTTTCCTGCGCCTCCCGGGATACTTGTTCGATAATCGGTTCTATCTTGGACCGGGCGATAGCGTCAGCGTCTGGCACCGGGTTCGCGACGAGGACAGCACTTTGCATTCCCATGCTCCAGTGCGCCCTGGCAAAATCGACAATATCCTTTGGAGTATCAATCTGTACGCTTACATCCAGACCACTTCCGCGTGAGTAAAAGGCGGGGAACTCATCTGTGCCATAGCCTATGACCGGGACGCTCATCGTTTCCAGGTATTCCAGCGTTGCAGGGAGGTCGAGGATCGCTTTGGCGCCGGCGCAGACGACAATCATGGGGATCGTTGCCAGCGCCTGCAGGTCTGCGGAAATGTCGAACCCGGATTCGCGATGCACGCCGCCGATTCCGCCGGTGGCAAAGACTTTGATGTTCGCGTTCGAGTGTTTGCAAGCGAACATCGTTCCAGCCACGGTTGTGCCGCCGCTCGCTCCCTGCGAGATCACCGTTGCAAAGTCGCGCGGACCGACTTTGTACACGTTTTTCTCGTTTGCCAGCCGCTCGATCTCCCCTTCAGTCAAGCCGATATGGAGGTACCCATCCAGGAAGGCGATTGTGGCAGGGGTGACACCCTCAGCACGGATGGTACGTTCCATGTCGTTAGCCAATTGCAGATTATGCGGGCGTGGTAATCCGTGTGTCAACACAGTTGACTCCAATGCCACAATGGACAGGGAAATATTCGCTGCCCGCTTGACCTCGTTGGACTTTAGGATGAGTTCTTCAAAGTCTATATTCATTTATAGGAAATGACCGAACATGTTGTTAATATGGGAGATTGCTTCTTCAATATGTGGAGGGACAGCTTCCCCTTTGGAACGCATGAACTCTGCGGCTTCAAGGAACTGTTGCTGGTACGCCAGCAGGAGCGCTCTCATTTGCTTTTTCGATTCTTTCTCCTCCAGGGTCACCTTTGTGTGAGCCGCAATTGGAACGTCCTGGATCAGCATCATGGTCTTTTGCAGGATCGCTTCACTTTCCAGCTTGGCCAGCACCTCCGGACTCTCACGGATTAAGTTGTCATTGCTGAGTTTCCATGCCTGCAGATGATTTTCCGGAACAATCGCAATTTCAATCGGTGTTTTCCATGTGCCAACACCAATCCAATGCAGCTCCACGCCGTTACTATGTGCCCTCTTCGTAAATTCATTCGTGAACTCTGTGAACAAATTCGAAATCTTATGCCGCGGCTGAAAATCAGGTGGATTGTCGGGTTCATCTTCTGTCAGAGTATCCTGCTCTGGCGGCGCGATCTTCTGGATTTCCTCAGAGAGCATTTCTTTGCGTTTCCTAAGTTTTTCCAGTTCCGGCATGCCGATGTTGGCAAGATAGGCTGTTAACTTATGTTTGCCCATAAACGTACCCAGCTCGGCGCGGATCAAACCGACCATCCGATTAATCCAGGCGAATTCATACGTAGATGAACTCGGAAGATCCGGGGTCACACGAGATGTGGCCTGGTAAATGATCTGCTCGACCGATTCCTTGTTGAAGGGATATGGGTTGGATGGCGATGGCTTGACATCACCACGGTACACGCTGAACACAAGCCGGACATCCGTGGCAGTAATGGGAATGCCATCTAAACTGCGACTCTGCACAGATTGTGATTTGGGATCCTGATCCCGCAAATCAATATAATGATCGCGGGTATCAATCGCGTGGCGGAAACGCTCAAAGCCATCCAGAGTTGCCCTGGCACGCGGCTCTTTCCCAGTTGGACCGATGATGTGTGGCGTGCCGTCGGGTTTTTCGAACATGGCAACTGAATCGAGATCAACGATAACCTTGCCTGGTCCACCAATCAGGAAGGTTGGGGAATGACGGTCTTCCTCGGAAATCCCACCCTGGCTCACGCGAATCGTCTCTTCACTTCCGGAAAGAGCAACGCTCCAGATAAAGCCCCTGGCAATGCGGACGTGTTCCAGTTCAAAGATGTCAGCGAGGTAAAGGGCAGCTGCCTGCAGAGCAATAAAGAACGGTGCAAGGAGAATGGGGAAGTATTGAAAGATGCGAGGGTCGGTAAAGACATACCATATGAAACCTGCAAAGTTGATCAACGGGTTGCCTACATAAATGGATGAATAACCCGGTGTCAGGTAATATAAAAAGATATCCCGGACATATTTGGTCCATAAATCCAGGGGATAAAACCGCAGACTCACAACGAACAGGGCAAAAATAAACAACAAGATCAAGTAGCGCATGCGGCGCGTAGCTTTTTCCGGTCGAAGATCGAATATCCTGTTCAGGAATGCATTGATCAGACGGTAAAACAATTCCCGGAAGAGCAAGGTTTCTTTCTCGATGGGTGTTTCTGATGTATTCCCCAACGGGGTGGAAGATACAGAAACGCTCATACTTCGTTTCCTTCGATCCAGCGGATGATGTCTTCCAGATCCTGCTGCTCATCGGTCATGCGTTGTCTT
>DATFHE010000106.1:0-3563 GCA_035248745.1 Anaerolineales bacterium
CAGATACTGCCCATCGGAGAGGCGCTTGATGAACCATGAGTCATAATCCCCGGCGGGACGCTGAAAGTCTGCGTATTTTTGTTTGATATCCCGGACAAAAGCATTGATGCTCCACCATTTCCCTTCAGGAATGGCGTCCAGGAGATGTAGCAAAAACTCTCTCACTTCCTGTGGATGATTTTTCCATTCGCCTTCGCAGATAATGGTAGGCATCAAATAAAGCTCATTAAAGGAGTCGCTTTCGACCCACGCATTTTGGAGCATCGCCAGTGCTTCGGAGCGCGTCGATTCCAGAAATGTCTTGAGGGGTTCTGGCTGAGGGGTAATCCCTTTAATTAAGTTCGCCGATTGTAGTAAGCCTTGTATCACATTTACAGGTATCTTCGTCTCGGGCGGTTCAATGCCCAGGCGTAAGGCTGCCAGTAATGTGGTCGCATCATCGAGGATAAGGTCATTGGTAGGGATCTCCTGTCCCTTTTCGCCGGGAGAGGCGGCGCGCCCTAATGGCTCGACACTTTCAGTTTCTTCTGCGCTTTCCTGTTCTTCAGTTTCATCATGGTCTAAAAGGGAAAGCAAGTCATCGGGAAGGTAGGCAAATTCCTGGGGTCCCTTTTTCGTGTCGAAAAAAGCGCGTGCCAGAAGCCCGCGATAGTACAAAATTTCTGTGGCCGATACCGGAGTCAAATAGAGCTTTTCACGATCGCGTTTGCCCGCGCCGGCTTCACGAATTTCCCCATACCTGCGCGTGAAGGTGGGCCAGGGAATCCGCCCGCCAGAGTTGACAAGGTCCGTGATGGCAGCGTCTGCTTCGGGGGAGAGCGAGTCGATGACTTCGGCGAAGAGGTCTGGTTCGAGCAGAGAAACAGACAATTCCCCCCGCGCCTCGTCGGCTTCGGTGGACTTCAGCTCGAGCCCCCAAAGTTCTGCAACCACACGCAGATGACCAATATCCTGTTTGAGGAGGGAGTCAAATAAATCGGGCATGAGGTAAGTATACAAGTAGACAGGTAAACGGGAAAGCGCGTATGCTTCGTGTGTACCTGTAATCTTGTTTACATGTTTACCCCCTCACCACTTTCAACGCCGCGGGCAATACTTCAAAGTGAACCTTGTGAAGATTGGTCCCGGGTCCTGAGAAAATCTCCCCATCTGCATGGATATAAAGAGGACGGTTGGCAGTCAGGGAGAATGTTTTGCATGTGCCCATGCGCACCTGTTTGAAGCGCCCATGCGTGCCCTTCATGACCTCGGGTACGATTCTGAACATCATGAGCCGGCTGACATCGGTGATCATTGCGTAATGAAGAATGCCATCGTCCATTTTTGCCTCTGGCGCGATGAGGAAGCCTCCACCCTCGCGCGGACCGTTGCACAGCACAAGATAAATAACATTTTGCTCCCATGTTTCCTGGTCCGTTTCTATTCGCATGTGGATCGGGTTGTGATCCAGGATGATGGTCTGGATGACGGACGTCAGGTACATGAGAAAGCCTCGTAGGACTGGTAGTTTGTGTGAGCGAATGGTGACAACCGCGCCAAAACCAATACCAAGTGTGTTATCGAAGTATTCCCTGCGTCCATGTTCATCGGTCATGAGACAGAGATCCACGGCAGAGGCTTCTCCATGAAGAGCGCGAGTAAGTGCTTCCGGTGGTCTTTTGAAGGCATCGATTCCGTGGGCAAAATCATTGCCTGAACCCACGGGGACCACGCCGAGAATAGGACGTTTTTCCTCCGGGATTTTCATCAGTCCATTGATCACCTCATGAACTGTTCCATCTCCCCCCATAGCAATGACCATATCGTACCCCTGTTCTCCCGCCTGCTGCGACAGCTCAATGGCATGGCCCGGATAGACCGTACCACTCCAGTCGACTCCGCCATGCTGTTCGGTGATTGAACGAAGATCACGTGCGGTGCGCCATGCGTTTCCCATATCTGCCATGGGGTTCAGGATGATCTTGACTTTGCGGTACATGATGAGTTCTCCATAGTAAAGACCCTAAAGGTTTTGCTTCTTTATTGGAATCGATCTTTGAAAGGCGGATGTAAACTTCAAGATGATCTTTCAGACGTGAAACCTTTAGGGTCTATTAATTTCGTTGATTATAACTCCCCACAAAATCAACCAGATGCATTAGCCTTGCCGGGTCCGGTGCGTTGCGAGTGGACCGGTGAGTCCATGCCCGGTCTCAAAGGTGCCCCGCTTGTATTTCTTGGCGTGATACAAAGCTGCATCCGCCGCGCGCAGGAGGTCGGGTCCGCTGTGGGCGTGGAGGGGATATAACGCAATCCCTCCGGAAATCCCCAGTTTGAGTCGTTTCCCATCAGGCAGCAAGTACTTAACTTTTTTCATTCCCTCCAGAATCTTTTCCGAAACAACTTGAGCCGATGCCATTTCGGTCTGGCTGAGAATCAGTGTCAGCTCATCGCCGCCATAGCGTGCAAGAAAATCACTGGTACGAACGCCGCGCGCCATCTCGCTAAAAACGAGCCGCAGCACATCATCGCCCACTGTGTGACCATAGGTATCGTTTACCGCTTTGAATCCATCCAGGTCCATCATAATCACGGCAAAGGAATAATTATTCCGACGCGCCGAGATCACTTCCTCCTCCAGCCGTTCATCCAGGGCGCGCCGGTTTGGTAAACCGGTCAACGTATCGCTGTACGCTTGCCTGCTGATCATTTGATGCAGGCTGGCATTTGAGATGGCAACCGCCGCCTGATCAGAAAGCAGACTCAACAACCGCAGTTCGGAGGCGGAGAATCCTCCAATGGTGGAGCGTGAAAGGTTCATCACGCCCACGATGACGTTCCCTACTTTGAGTGGAATGCCAATAATCGAGCCAATCCAGTGGATAGGGACATTCTGAAAAAGCGGATGATCCCGCATGTTCTCCACAATCCTCATTTCGCCCGAGCGTGCCACGGTATATGTCAGCCCGGTGGAGCGGGGTTTCGACCAGGGCTTGTTGCGGATCCCATCTGCATCCAGGGCGGCGCCGAAGGAGAGTTTGTGGTTCTTGTATAGAAAAATATTGACATCACGCGCGTTCTCAATCAGCCGCATCGCTTCTAACACGACTGCATCCAGTACATCTGGCAGGTCCAGGCTGGAGGTGAGATGGATACTCAGTTCCTTGAGCGCATCCAGTTCATCGGTCTGCTGCTTCAGGATGGCAAGCAGCGCCTGATGATCGATCAATTCACGGGCAATGGTTTGAACACGGTCGTGATCCTCGGGAAAAATTTTTTCAACCGAGGCTGTCAAAATGTCAAGCAGCTTAATCAAGGATTTCTTTTCTGTCTGTGATCCCGCCTCTTGCTCCAGAATACTGCGCGCCTCCGCCAGGATTTTTAATCGAAAATCGCCCATTCTTCTCGCTTTGTAGTGGCGCATTTAATCATGGATTGATGAAAATCCAATTGGCTCTTTTGTCCTACGTCCGGCGGCTCCATGATTATAACTGGCCTGTATTGTTTGGTCATTGCATGCATATGATAGCCCCTTGGGCTGATGAAATTATACGATACCTGCCGAATCTTCGAGATGACAGATA